>JAGGXD010000249.1 GCA_021163295.1 Bacteroidales bacterium | reverse complement strand
CTCTTACAACAAGTGATGCATCCTGCCCTACCAGACCGCTCTTTTGGGCTTGTTTAATAATTGAGTGTATCCTGCCTGAAACTTCTTTCTCCTTACTCGCAAGGTTTCTGCGGATATGTGCCAGTTCAGAAGATGCTTTATCCCTGATCTCCCCCTTTCCAGACATGATCCTGTTTATTCTGTCGTGAATTGCAGGAAACACTTTCAGATATTTACCAAGCTCTTTCAACCTCGTGAAACGTTCAGGATCAATATTTGAAAGGTAGTAGTTTACCGATTTAATTATTTCCAGGGAACGCTTTAGGTCAAAGAGTTGTTCCAGTTCAGGATGTGACCCGCTGATACGCATCTTTTTGAGTGTTGGTCTCAGATCGAAATAATTATCAAGCGGAAACGGTTCCCCGGTTTCAATAAGTTGTTTAAACTCATCTGCCTGATCGATCCATAGTCTGATCTCTTCAGGTTTTGTTGAGAAGTAGATTTTCTCACATCTTTCTTTTCCAAGCGGGCCAAGGCATTTCTCTGCCAGCAGCTCTCTAATCCTGTCGAAACCAACCTTTTTCTCAAAACTATCAGGATATATCAATTTTGTTTTTTATTTAGTGATCTTTCAAAATAATCCGCCTGGCGGTTTTGAACCGCTAGATTCGTTTAAACAACCCGCCTGGCGCGTATGCTATTTGCAAAAGTACAAAAAGGGAATTATATGGAATCTGTTTTGCTTGGATATATAATGATTATTGGTATTTTGCGATAGAATATAATGTCAGATATCGAGGAAAATTAAAAAACCCGAGGGCTCTCTGAAATAAAAAGATGAAAAATGGCAAAAGAAAATTTTGATGCAATAATTATTGGTTCAGGTATTGGCGGCTTGTCGTGTGCTGCTTCACTGGCAATGTGTAATTACAAGGTTTTGGTATTGGAAAAGAATCTGTCTCCCGGGGGATCTATGAGCTCTTTTACCGAACCCGAGACCGGCAACTGGACCTGGTCACCAGGTGTACAATGGGTTTGTGATTATTCAGAAACCAGCGTTGACTATATGCTGCTGAAAGCCATTACAGACGGAAAAATATCCTTCTCCCCGCTGGATTATGAATGTCAGATAAAATATTTCCCCGATCTGGATTACCAATTTACATTTGTAAATGATAAAAGTAAATTGTTGGAAAAGTTGAAATCTGAGTTCCCTCATGAAAGTAAAAAGATTGAAATTTACTTTAAATATCTTCGCATTCTTGAAAAAAAGTCAGGGATGTTCTCTCTTCCTAAAATGTATTCGCCAGCAATTGCCAAAATTATGTTCGGAGTATCCAGGGCATTTAATGTGCTGCCTCATATGGATAAATCTGTTACAGATGTTGTGGACACTGTCTTGAAGATAGAAGATAAGAAACTGAGAGCCATTTTATTGTCTTTCTCCCACTACTTCGGGATACCGGTTGATGAGACGCCTTTCCCATTTTATGCATATGCTCAGAATATGCAATTTAACGGAATGTTTTACCCGGATGGTGGAGGACAGGCATTGGTAGATGCTCTGGTAACTTCAATTAACCGGAAAGGCGGGGAAGTGAGGCCGGCATCGGGTGTAAAAAGGATCATTTTTAAAGATAAGAAGGCCATTGGAGTAGAAACGGAAGATGGTATGGATATTTATACGAACACTATAATAAGTTCCATTGGTATTAAAGAGACCCTGTCCGGACTTGTTCCAAAACAGGAACAACCAGCCCGTTTGGTAAAAGCCCTGGAAAGGCATAAATCTGTTCCTTCATTTCTGCTTTTACTGATTGGATTTGAGGGTGATCTTTCATCTTTTGGAATTAAAAAAACAGCATACAAAACAATCATTGGTGATCCTTCTGTAATGTCCCGCAATCCTACAGAAAAAGGATGGGTATGTGATGATTTGACAATCTCATTCCCCTCCGTTCTGAACAAAGAACATGGGGATCCGGATTATCATACGGCTGAGATGCATCACGAAACCAGGTATGAGTACTTTGAAAAATACGAAGGAAAACAAGATAGCGATGAATATAAACAGATAACAGAACAGATCACCCGGCATTATCTTAATCAACTAAACGAAAAATTTCCCGGTATAACAAAGCATGTCAGGTATTCCAAATTAATTACGCCATTGAACGTCAAAAACCTTACTCATCATATAAACGGGTCAATGTTTGGTCTTGATATTCAAAAAGCGGATAATCCGGAATTATCACCCAGGTCGGGTATAAAAAATCTGTTTTTTACCGGTGAAGACATTTTCTCACATGGACTAACACCCCTCAACGGTGTTATAACCGCCAGTGTTGTAACTGGAAAAAATCTGATAACAAGATTCAAAAAAAATCAATGAATAAGAAATGACAGGCATTCATCTTCGGAACATGTGAATGCCGGGAGGTCCCTTTTCGTTCTATATTCCATGTTTTTTCATCCTCCGGTATAAGGCAGCCCTTGCAATTCCAAGGTCTCTGGCAGCATTGGTAATATTCCCACGGTTATGATTGATAGCCTTCAGGATAAGCTGTTTTTCGTTTTTATCCAGATCAAATGAATCTTCGCTTTGAGTTTCTGACACTGCATAACCTGGCACAAATAAACTGGAAGGAGATAACTGACCGGAATTACCTAGTATTATTGCCCTTTCAACTGCATTTGATAATTCCCGGACATTACCCGGCCATGGATAGTTTTTTAGCCTACCCATGGTATTCTGACTAATCCTGAGTTTAGGTTTATGATACTTTTGTTTAAATACTTCCATGTAATGATTAATGAGCAATGGAATATCATCCTTCCTCTCCTTTAGTAAGGGAACATGTATCTCAACCATATTTATCCTGTACAAAAGGTCTTCCCTGAATCTTCTCTCATTAACCATTCGATACAAATTCCGGTTTGTTGCACAGATCAACCGTATATCTACCGGAATCTCGATAGCTGATCCAGTCCTCGTTATTCTCCGGTTTTCAAGAACGCTCAGTAGTTTTACCTGCAAAGGAAGAGAGAGATTTCCGATCTCATCAAGAAAGATTGTGCCACCGGAAGCAAGTTCAAGCTTTCCGGGCTTATCCTTGTAAGCGTCATTAAATGCACCTTTATTAAAACCGAAAAGTTCATTTTCGATGAGAGATTCAGAAATGCCCCCCAGGTCAACATTTATAAAAATCTTATCCCTCCTGGCAGAATTACGATGGATTTCCCGTGCAACCAGCTTTTTACCCGTTCCGTTTTCACCCAGGATTAAAACATCCGCATCCGTCTCCGATATCCTGGCTATCATCTCTTTAACTTTCTTAACCGGATAAGAATTACCAACGAATACCGAATAATTTTTATCAATATCCTTAGAAAGTTTTTCGCAGATTTCCTGTAACCTGAAAACTTCAGCACTTGCCTTTTTTAGCCGGATCTTTCCTTCATATTTCTGCATAAAATTTTTTATTGAATATTTAGTCTATTGAATCCATTCCGAAATTCGACTTCTTCACTCTTTCCATTCTTCCCTCTATTCCCTTTATCCCATTCTTCCATACGATAAAGATAAACAATTTGTATTATTATCGAACAATTACTGTCCTGTTAATAGTACATTTATCCTTTTTTTACCAGATGCTATAAAAATTTATAATAATCACCATCACGCTTCCAACGGGACCACTTAAACACACACACATACCCACTGGTAATATTAGCAAAATCATAAGTCCGATTAATAATTTTGATTTTCAATAAGATAGTGTAAATTTGTACAAATAAGAAATAATACAAATGGATATAATAAACAATTTAATAGATTTTGAACTTTTTCGTGTAGGAAAATATTCAGTTACCTTTGGAATAATACTAAACTGTTTTATTTATAATTATCATTACAAAGTTATTGTTGTGGATAATAAGGAAAATATGTAATCTGATATTATAAAAATAATTATGAAAACACTAGTTACATTATTATTTATATTCGTCTTCATCATAGTAAGTGGTTGTAATAAAGACGAAGAAGAAGAAATTGATATTAACAGAGATGATAGTGGTGTTAAATTAAATATTGAATTAGATGGAAGTATGCAAAATCCGGCATTTTCACCTGATGGAAATTCTTTCATATTTACCAGGTTTAGAAATGGATATAATCAAGAACCTGCCGACCTTTTTATATACAATTTTCAAACAGAGCAGATTACAACATTAGTATCAGACGGAAGTGGAAATGTGAACCTTCCGGGATCCACCTGGAACGACTCTATTAATTCTATTGTCTTTTCTTCATCAAGGGATCCACACGATGAAATTTATCTCATCCAGGAAAGTGGAACAACAGGAAGTGAAACAAAAATAACTAACAGAACCGATAGTGTTGCCTATGAACCCTCAATGAATCCGGATGGACAATGGATTGTTTTTGAATCACACAAATTAGATGTAGAAGACAACGGAATAATTACTAAATTCAAAATTGACGGGAGTTCTTCATATATTCAACTAACCTCCTCCACAAATGATTGCCGCCAACCAAATTGGTCCCCAACAGGTGATAAAATTTTGTTTCAACAATCTGAAGCAGGGCAATGGGATATTTGGATTATGGATACAAATGGAACGAATAAATCTAAAGTAACATCAGGTCCGGGCGACAAAACTGACGCTTGTTTTACACAAGATGGGCAATATATTATATTTAGTTCTGACTTTGAATTGGATTATGCCAATATTTACAGAATTCCAATTACAGGTGGCACACCGGAACAACTTTCATTTTATAGTGGCTATGATGGGGCTCCTTCAATTTCTCCGGATGGTTTAAAAATTATTTTTGAATCTGTTAACGGAGATCCTGATGACTCACAGGGAACATTTATAACTGTATTGGATTTATAACTAAACCCTACAAGTTCAAGGCAAACAAAGGGCTCTGTTTTTAAATAACAGTTTGTTATTAGAGATAGCTTTTGCCGGCACATGAGTGATTCGGGTGAGAAAAACATGAAGAAAGGATATGGATTTCTTTGATCGTTTTTATTTCAATCCAAATATCAAAGGAAATCCGATAACAACAAAGATTGTCCATATCATATAAAT
Organism: Bacteroidales bacterium; assembly: GCA_021163295.1. Classification (GTDB taxonomy): domain Bacteria; phylum Bacteroidota; class Bacteroidia; order Bacteroidales; family VadinHA17; genus JADFUQ01. The sequence goes on along the minus strand of JAGGXD010000249.1, from coordinate 24,878 downwards.
CGGTAAATACTTTGAAATTGTCAATTCTACTTTTTTAATCCCGGCACTCTTAAAATTAACTTTATATAAATCGATCATTATCAGTATCAGGTTACCGAAAATTAGCAGGTTTGATCCAAGAACAGCTGTTCTGTTTGGTGTAAATCCATATTCTCCAAGTCTGTATAATATTGCAGATAGAGCCACCAGGTCAATTATAAGTGTCACGATAGTAAGCATAAAAAGTGTCATTTCATTGAATTTCTGTTTCTTGTTTATTGAAGTCTCAGAAATTGAAAAAACAATTATTCCCATTACACCGAGTAACATCAGGTTGAAAATCAAAAGAAAGTCTCTGTCGTTGTAGGGATCTTTCCCTGCTAATGGAATACTAATAAGGTAGATTATTAATGTTATCAAAACAAGAGGACTGAAAATATTTGCGATGATTGGAGCAATCCTGTTTGTTATAAACGGATAATTACGAATTATATAAGTTGCAACAATCGGTACAGAAACAATACCCCATATGGCAATATAATCCATATAGAATTGCTCTATTTCTATGTCAATCGCAGAAAATAATCCAATAGTAACTCCGGCTAAAATCATTCCTGCAATCAGAATTATTGCGCTTAAGATTGCTAAATCGCCATTATGTTTAATGTAATCTATGCGCTTTGTTTTATCCTTCGTATCAAAGTTTATATAAATCAAGCCATATACGCACCATAAAAAAAGTGGTAAATGAATATAGGCTAAATTAATCGAATTACTATCATTATTTGACGGCAACAGATTTATATAAATCGCAGAAATTATAAACACTCCGATGGAAATAATTAAATGTTTATTCCTGAAGAAATTATTAGTTAAAAATGAATACGATGATAATCCCAAAAGCACTATTAATCCTGCATTTTTCTCGTAAAATAAATATTCTTCTAAACTGATATTGAATATTTGAGGAATTTTGATTAAGAATCCGGTTATCGCACAGGTAACAATTAAAAATAGTATATCAATTCGACTAACTTTTAATTTGTTCTCCTGTGGACTATCAAACCCTAACCTTACATCCCAGAAGTCAGCAAGCTTAAAACCTGAAATCTCAGTGTAAATATCAAAGAAAGCTCTCTCGAATTTCTTTTTATCAGCCCGATAAAGCTTTTCAAGTTGCTCCGGATTTTCAATGTTTTCTTTTATTCTATTTTCTATCATGGTTGCAGGGTCTTTTTAAATGCAAGCAAATGTCCGGACAGTATCAAACGATTAACTACTATCCTTTATTTTGAAGAAATACAAAATACTACTTGAAAAAACAAGTAAAATTAAAAACATATAATACAGAAAGAAATAGAAATGTGAAGGAATCTTTATAAATAATAATATTGCCAAACCGGGAACAGATAATAGCAACGTTGTTAATGAAGATTTTAGTATATCCTGAAGTTGTTTTTCGTCATACCAATCCTTAATTCGGTGTTTAAGTTTAAATGATAACCAATATATTACTACCAAAGCATAAGGAATTAAAAAAACTTACTCATCCTTAATTATAAAAAATAATTTACATAATATTTTCATCTGTTACATTAATTCTCAAAATTGTAATGTTCCGAATAATTAACCTGAATTATGCGCAATTCCTGTTTCCTTCGCGGAATGAGCCATTACTTGGATATATGATGATTATATTGTAAATTCGCACATTCCTTCTATATATATTGAACTGGTTTTAATGATATAAAGTTTAAAACCGGGTCTGATAAAAACTTAAAAGAGCATATTTGTATGTACAAAAATATATGTATTGTAATTTTCCTTGTTATTATTGTTTTGTGGCTGACTAATTTTTTCCATAAAGATGAAAAGTATAATTTACATCTGGAAAAGTTAAAACAGGAATATGCACTAAAATCCGTTCCTTCTGTTGATCACAGCAAATTACCTTCTTTAAATAAAGAATTTAAAACACCACAAGAGGTTACAGCAGCCTGCATTTCCTGTCATACTGAGCGACATAAAGAAATTATCGAATCTTCTCACTGGAACTGGGAGCGGGTTGCTTATATTGAAAATCGTGGGATATCTTTTGTTGGCAAGAAAAATGTTCTGAACAATTTTTGTATCGGTTCCAGCGCTAATGAGCAAGCCTGTGCCAAGTGCCATATTGGATTTGGAATGAGCAATAACAAATTTGATTTTACCAATGCTAAAAATGTTGATTGTATGGTCTGCCATGATAATAGTAATGAGTATTTTAAAGGCAGTTCCCTGGCAGGTTATCCGGACCGTATAGTTAATCTGAAAAAAGTTGCACAAAGTGTGGGAATGCCCACAAAAACTAATTGCGGATCATGTCATTTTTATAGTGGTGGAGGAAATAATGTTAAGCACGGCGATCTGGAAGAAGCCCTGCTTTCATGTGATAAAAGTATTGATGTTCATATGGCTGCAAATAACATGGATATGTCTTGCACAAGTTGTCATACTGCAGAAAACCATGTAATGAAAGGCCGTCTGTATTCAGTTTCCTCCGAGAATATTAATCGTGCATATTGCGGAGATTGTCATACAAATACGCCACATTTCGATGACTTATTAAATCATCATACAGCAAAAATTGCATGTCAGACTTGTCACATCCCTGTTTATTCAAAAGTAAATTCGACAATGATGTCCTGGTATTGGTCAGAAGCAGGAAAACTTCATGATGGAAAACCTTATACGGAAGTAGACGAAAACGGGAATCCTACCTATTCGTCCATCAGAGGGAAATCTGAGTGGGAAAAGAATGCAATCCCTGACTACATCTGGTTTAATGGCACAGCAAATCATTACATGCTTGGCGATACAATTAAATCGATACCGGTGGCTATGAATACTCTTAATGGTTCTTTTGATGATAAGTACTCCAAAATCATTCCGGTAAAAATTAGTTACGGTGACCAGATTTATGATCCACAAACTAATATGCTGATTCAACCTAAATTATATGCACCTCAACAGGGTGACAGTGCTTATTGGAAAGATTTTAATTGGAAACTTGCTTCAAAAGCCGGAATGGACAAAGTTGGATTGCCTTTTAGTGGCGATTATGACTTCATTGAAACGAAAATGTACTGGCCTATCAATCATATGGTGAGTCCCAAAGAACAAAGTGTGGGCTGTGCCGAATGCCATACACGGGACGAAGGACGTTTGGCAAAACTTACCGGATTTTATATGCCCGGACGTGACCGTATCTGGTATATCGATTTTTTTGGGAACTTAGTTTTAATTTTCTCCATTCTCGGTGTTTTAGGGCATGGAATTATTCGATTGATAAATAAATCATAAAAGCAAAAGAAATATTTAATAAATGGAGCATAACAATTAAAATATGGTTAAGAAACAAGTAAATATTTATAAACGATTCGAAAGATTTTGGCATTGGACACAGGCCTCACTTATTATATTTCTGGCTATTACCGGATTTGAAATTCATGGATCTTTTGAACTTTTTGGGTTTGAAAAAGCCGTTAGTTTTCATCAAAAAACATCCTTTGCTTTATTAGGTCTAATCGCATTTGCTATCTTCTGGCATATCACAACCGGTGAATGGAGACAATATATCCCTACTACTCATAAGCTTATTGATCAAATTCGATATTATTTATTTGGCATGTTCAGAGGTGAAAAACATCCGGTCGAAAAAACGGAATTAAGTAAATTAAATCCTTTGCAACGTTTGATATACCTGGGATTTAAAATTGTATTAATTCCCATTGTTGTAGTTTCCGGGTTACTTTATATGTTTCATAAAACCATCGATATAAATAATATTGTAGTAATTAGCAAATTTGATCTGGAGCCAATAGCAACATTGCATACCTTAGGAGCTTATCTGTTATTGGCATTCCTGATAATCCATGTATATATGACAACAACAGGACAAACGCCTTTATCAAATATAAAAGCGATGATTACGGGTTATGAAGAAATTGAGCAGGAAGAAGAACAACAACAAGAGAAAGGAAATATTTCATGAAAACAAAACCCTTTATGAATCCTTATCTGGCAGGTTTCTTTTTGGGCCTGGTCTTACTAACTACAATATATATCACAGGGCGTGGCCTTGGAGCAAGTGGCGCAATTAAAAGTGTTGTAGTGGCATCAGTAAAAATGGCAGCGCCACAACATTATGAAGATAGCCGGTTTTATGAGGAATATGATAAATCTCATCCTGAGAGTCCATTACGATCATGGCTGGTATTTGAAATATTGGGGGTAATATTGGGAGCATTTTTATCCGGGCTAATCTCAGACAGGATTGTTTTAAAGCTTGAAAAAGGTCCGGGTATTCGTAACGGGATTAGAATTATAGCTGCTATTACAGGCGGCTTGTTTTTTGGTTTTGGTGCACTATTTGCCAGAGGCTGTACGAGTGAAGCTGCCTTAAGCGGCATGGCAGTGATGTCATTCGGGGGAATATTAACAATGATGGTAATTTTTGGTTCTGCATATGGACTGGCATATTTTGCAAGAAGACTTTGGCTTAAAAGATAAAACGCATGGGACCATTAGTACCTGAAATTATAAGCAATGAATTTAACCTGGTTATAGCCTTTATTATTGGTATTGGATTTGGTTTTATTTTAGAACAAGCCGGATTTTCTTCTACAAGAAAATTAGCAGGATTATTTTATGGATATGATTTTACTGTCCTTAAAGTATTTTTTACTGCAGGAATTACGGCTTTAATAGGTATATTATTACTGGCACATCTTGGCTTACTGGATATTGATCTAATATATATAAATCCAACGTTTTTATGGTCTGCTTTAATAGGTGGAGTAATAATGGGTGCCGGTTTTATTATTGGCGGATTTTGTCCGGGAGCAAGCATATGTGCTGCAGCAATAGGCAAAATTGATGCATTTGCCTTTATTTTTGGATCAATTCTTGGAATTTTTATTTTTGCAGAAAGCTATCCGCTATTTGAAGAAATATACAAAATGGAAAATTGGGATGCTGTAAGGATAGACCAATATTTTTCTATATCACCTGAATTATTTGCTTTTCTGATCACTATAATTGCAATTGGGGCCTTTATTACAACCACGCAAATAGAAAACCGGATAAATAATAAAAAGGTAACTTTTTCTCGCAGCCAATTGATTAAATATCTTGTTTTAGGGGGCATTCCTTTCATAATCATTGCCATACTGACGTATACCCCTGACAGACAAGAATATATTCGGCATCAAATTTCCGATACACAGCAACAAAAAAAATGTATAATTAAAGAAATATCTTCAGATAAGCTGGCGCACGAACTGATAAATAATTATTATAAAATAAATTTGATTGATGTGAGAAGTCAGGATGCTTATAAAGAATATCATTTACCATTGGCGATCAATATCCCTTTAGACGATATAACAAACCATGAATGGAAGGCATACTTCGTTCAAAAATATAAGATCAATGTCTTTTATGCTGACAAGGATACTATTGCCAGGAAAGCCTGTCTTTTGGCCCGCTTTATTGGAAAATCTGAAAATTATGTTTTAAAAGAATCCCCCGGTCAATTCAGAAATTTATTCTTTAATATTGAGCCACCATCAAACGATGCTTTAAAAACGGAATTTAATACTTATAGATTTCGAGTTCAGTCTGCCAGGGAGTTGCTCTATTTGGAAAACGCCTTAAAAAATTCTTACAACCTATTAAGAAAAGAAAACCAAAAATAGTCGGCTGTTATAGCTAAAATTAAAAAAGTATGACAACCGGTGTTTTTAGTAATTCCTGCTTCCCCTGAGAAATTCGCTTTTACTTGGATATATGAAGATTATGTGGTAATTTGCAGTACAATATATAACATACCCTACATAATGCTTATTCTAAATAATTATATGGCACTTTTTAGGAAAGGAGAATATTATGACTAATTTAGAACTGATCAGGAATCTATCTTTGAGTTTGGGTAAATCACAGGCAGAGATAAAACAATTATTAAAAAGCAGTACAAAGATAATGAGGGATATTCTTGATAAGGACATCGGTATTACCATACCTGGTCTGGGGATTTTTAGTTCTTATTTTAAGAAAGAACGTAAATCCTTCAATCCTTATCACAACAAATTTATGCTTCTGCCACCTAAACGTATAATACGATTCCATCCGGGATCTTCCATTAAAAACGAACTCAAATAAAGAAGTTTTAATGATGAAAAAGAAAATAACATTTGCAAAACTATTAGACAAGATTGCAGAAGAAACCGGGGCTTCTAAACAATTGATCCATGATCTTCTTATAGAAACAGTCAATTTAACCAGGGAAGGACTTAATAGGGACGGTTATGTAAATCTTAGTGGTCTGGGACGATTTCGATTAAAATGGCATAAAGCAAGATCCGGTCGAAATCCTCAAACCGGAGAAAAGATTGAAATTTCCGGTCACAACAGCGTAAATTTTAAAGCTGAAGCAAAATTAAGAGAATATATTAACCGTAAATATTCGCATTTGCAGTCAGAAATTATCGAAGGTGAAACTGAGCAAGCAGAGGCTGAGCCCGCAGATACTTCTATTAAACCGACAGATACTCCTTCTAAGCCTGTTTCTGAAACACCCTCACACTTCAAATGGCTATGGTTGGTCATTCCATTGTTAATTATCATTCTTGCCTATATTTTCTGGCCTTCACCAAAAGTGTCTGAAACGGATATTAAAGAGCCTATCGTTTCTGAAGAAATCGATAAAGATGTTCCAGTTCCGCCTGATGAAGCAGAACAACCAGAAAGCAAGCCGGTTATAAAAGAGATAAAGTATGAAACGACGGGCAGGCAACACACTGTTATGCATGGTGAAAAACTATGGACAATCTCTCAGGATTTTTACAATCAAGGCGATTTATGGCCAAATATTTATCGCATGAATTTAAATGAAATTAATAATCCGGATTTATTGTCAATTGGTAATGAAATCCTGATTCCACCCCTACAGGGTAAGCCGGGAAATTTAACACAGAAAGATATTGAAGATATCGCTGAAGGTTTTATTGAAGTATATCTGGCTTATAAAAAATCGAACAAAGGAAAAGCTTTATATTACCTGTGGGTTGCAAAAAAGTGGAATATAAATGAGATTATCGATAAATACAGTGATAGAATAGATGAAACAGATTTAGAATTGGTGGTTAAGATAGAAGGTTATCCTAATATTAAATGATAATATATGACACACAAGAAGAAACACCATCATCACAAGGATCTTACCGGTGAATATTTTGCCGGTGATGCCGGACAGATAATTCTGGCATTACTATTTACCGCTATATGGATTGCCGATTCATTCTTTCTGGAGTATTCTACTTTTCTTAACCAGTATATTCCACTTGCTGTAAGAATACCTATTGGATTAGTCTTCTTAATTATTTCCGCATACCTCTCAATAAAAGGTCATTTAATAGTATTTGGTAAGAATAGAGAGAACACCGGAGTAATCAGGGAAAACGTATTTAATATTGTCCGCCATCCGATATATCTGAGCGAAATTTTGCTCTATTTTGGGCTGCTGATCCTGAATATTTCGATAGCTGCTGCAATTGTATGGATTATCGGTGTAGCATTTTTGCACTATATCTCGAGATATGAAGAAAGTCTTTTACTTGCCCGTTTTGGCAAGGAATATGAGCAATATATAAAGGAAGTACCAATGTGGATCCCGCGATTGAGAAAGTGATGAAAATATATTTTGCTGCATCAATAAGAGGCGGGCGGGATTATGTCCAGGATTATAAAGCTATTATTTCCCAATTAAACACCTATGGCAATGTGCTTACGGAACATATTGCAGATGACAAGCTTGATGACCGGGGAGAAAATATTTTCGAAAATGCCATCTTTGAACGGGATACCGGATGGCTGAGAGAATCTGATATTATTGTTGCAGAAGTTACACAACCATCACTTGGTGTAGGTTATGAAATTGCTCTTGGGGAATCGCTTGGAAAAAGGATCATCTGTCTTTTTAAACAAAAATCCGGCAACCTTTCAGCAATGATAAAAGGAAACAGGAATATTGAAGTACTTGAATATACATCTGTTAATGAGCTACCAGCTATATTTAAGCAGGTATTTCAATAAAACTATTTATTATAAACACACACAAATTTAAAAACCAATTTATTATGTTTACCAGGGGCCTTTTCATTATCTGTCTTTTCATTTGCAATCCTTTTGCAATGAATGCACAAACTGCAATAAAACCAGGAATCACAAACCTTCGTACTGAATACAAAATAAACCCTGTAGGAATTGATGTTCAACAACCACGCCTGAGCTGGGAAATTACCTCCGGCCGTCGTAACGTGGTACAAACTAATTATCAAATACGTGTGGCTTCAACAATTGAAGACTTAAAATCAGGTAATAACTTATTATGGAACACAGGAAAAGTAAATTCCTATCAATCCATTCATGTACCATACAATGGACCAGCATTAAAATCAGGTCAAAGAGTATATTGGCAGGTACGTATTTGGGATGATAATGATTCTCCTTCAGGATGGAGTGAATTTGTTTACTGGGAAATGGGTTTACTGTTTCCCTCCGATTGGCAGGCTTCATGGATTAGTCAGGCTAAGGAACAGGATGCTTCAGGATCATTGCCCTGTCCAATATTTCGTAAGGAATTTTTAGTTGATAAAGAAATAAGTTCTGCACGTGCATATGCTACATGCCTCGGACTTTATGAGATGGAATTAAACGGACAAAAAGTTGGTGACCAGGTTTTCACTCCAGGATGGACCAGTTATAACAACCGCCTGCAATATCAAACATACGATATTACTCAATATCTTAAAACAGGAAAAAATGCGATCGGGGCAACTGTTGGGAATGGCTGGTACCGCGGATTTCTGGGATGGGTGGACAACCATAATACTTATGGCAATAAGCAGGCTCTTTTAATGCAAATTGAAATCAGATATAAAGATGGTAGTTCAGGAATCATTGGAACTGATGCCACATGGAAGACTTCGACAGGCCCAATCCTTTTTTCAGAAATTTATCATGGTGAAACCTACGATGCCCGTCTGGAAAAAGATGGCTGGAGCAAAGCCGGTTATTATGACAAAGACTGGGCTAATGCAAAAATCATAAACCATCCTAAAGATATCCTTGTTGCACCTGAAGGACCACCGGTGCGTAAAATTGAAAAAGTTAAACCAATAAAAAAAATCACCACACCTGAAGGAGAAATTGTTTTTGATATGGGACAGAACATGGTCGGATGGATACGACTAAATGTTAAAGGTACGGCAGGGACAACTGTTACTTTGAAGCACGTTGAGGTCCTCGATAAAGAAGGTAACATCTATATCGAAAATCTACGTGCTGCAAAACAAATCGTTCAATACACTTTGAAGGGTGGCGAAGAAGAGGTATATGAACCACATTTCACATTCCAGGGATTCCGGTACGTTGCAATTGAAGGATACCCGGGTGATCCTACCCTGGATGATATCACCGGGATCGTAATCCATTCAGATATTTCCCCCACCGGTAATTTCAAGTGTTCCAATGAAATGATTAACCGGTTACAACACAATATTCAGTGGGGTCAGAAAGGAAATTTTCTTGATGTACCCACCGATTGTCCACAGCGTGATGAACGGATGGGCTGGACAGGTGATGCCCAGGTTTTTGCACTAACTGCGTGTTTCAACTACGATGTTGCAGCTTTTTATACAAAGTGGCTTAAAGATCTGGCAGCCGATCAATTTGATAATGGTTCCGTACCATGGGTAATTCCCGATGTTTTAAACCAGGGAGGCTCTGCTGCATGGGCTGACGCAAGCATTATTGTTCCATGGACTGTTTATCTGAGCTACAATGATAAGCGTATTCTGAGTGAACAATACGAGAGCATGAAAGCCTGGGTTGGTTATATGAAAGAGCAATCAGGTGATAAATATCTCTGGAATACAGGACATCATTTCGGCGACTGGCTTGCGTTCAGCACAACAAGATCTGATTATCCGGGTGCCACAACAGATAAAGATCTGATCGCTACTGCATTTTTCGCATATTCAACAAACCTCCTGCAAAAAATAGCAGAAATACTCGACAAACAGGACGATGCAATTAAATATGCTGCACTGCTGAAAAATATTAAAAACGCCTTCCTGAAAGAATTTGTTACACCAAACGGCCGTTTGGCTTCAAATACACAAACCGCCTATTCCATGGCTTTGGCATTCGACCTGTTACCGGAATCAATTGCTGAAAGTGCTGCAGAAAGACTGGCTGACGATGTAAGATCATTCAGGCATATAACTACAGGATTTGTTGGAACCCCGTTAATAAGCAACGTACTAACTGAATATGGTTATACCGATCTTGCTTATATGCTTCTAAACAGAAAAGAATACCCATCATGGCTTTACCCTATCACCATGGGTGCCACAACTATCTGGGAACGCTGGGATGGTATAAAACCTGATGGCACCTTCCAGGATCCGGGTATGAACTCATTCAATCATTATGCATACGGTGCAATTGGTGAATGGCTTTACCGGGTTGTTGCCGGTATTGAAATAGATAAAAAGGACCCCGGTTATAAACACATCCTTTTCCAGCCTCATCCGGGTGGCGGATTAACAAATGCTAAAGCTACTATTCATACAATGTATGGTCTTGTTGAGTCTGGGTGGGAAATATCAGATGGATTGTTTAATTACCAGGTTATTGTGCCACCTAACACTCATGCAACAGTAACTCTTCCAGATGCTATCCTTGAGAATGTTCTGGAAAATGGGAAAGAAATAAAAAATGTAACAGGGATAAAAGAAGTTCACCAGGAAAGTAATGCAGTATCCATTGAATTAGGTTCCGGTACATACATATTTAGTTATCAATGGAAAGAAGAATAAACCGGTTCTATTATCCACGAGGAAAAAAAGATGAGAAAGCATTTTATTAATATCATAATTTCGTTGATACTCTTATTTATTTACCAGTCATCATTATACGCAGGGGAAAAAAAAATAGACTTCACCTCATCCAATCTGCCAATTATAATTATAAATACTAATGGTTTATCAATACCTTATGACAATCCAAGAATAGTAGCCGATATGGGAATTATTTATAACGGGCAGGGGGAACGAAACAATATCTCTGATTCGCTAAATAACTATTCCGGAAAAATCAGTATTGAGATAAGGGGAGCAAGTTCATCAGGCTGGTCAAAAAAATCGTATGGCCTTGAAACACAGAATGATGACGGTAGTAATAATAATGTCTCCCTGTTGGGGATGCCTGAAGAAAATGACTGGATTTTATATGCCTCTTATTACGACAGGTCGTTTCTAAGAAATGTACTCACATTTAAGCTTGCAAACGAAATGGGCTGGTATGCCTCCCGTACCAGATACTGTGAGCTGGTTTTAAATGGTGAATACCAGGGAATATATGTGCTGATGGAAAAAATTAAGAGAGATAAAAACCGGGTAAATATCAGCAAGCTGAATCCTGATGAAATTAGTGGTGATGATGTAACAGGAGGATATATAATAAAGGTTGATAAAGAGGGCTGGAAACCGGGAATAGATTCAGAGTATCCACCCTTCCCAGGTGCATCACAAACCATTCGGTATCAGTTTCATTATCCTAAAGCTGATGAAATTGTTCAGGAACAGGTAACATACATTTCAAACTTCATTGGCACTTTCGAATATATTATGGCTAATGAAAATTTTGCCGATAACATTTCTGGTTATCCAAAGTACCTTAATGTTGAATCCTTCGCTGATTACTATATCCTTAACGAATTTAGCAAGAATGTTGACGGGTACAGATTGAGCGCTTATTTGTATAAGGACAAAGACAGTGATGGTGGAAAATTAACTGCCGGACCGGTATGGGACCATAATTTTAGTTTTGGAAACATTGGGTACTATAATGGTCAGTATTTTTCCGGCTGGCAATTGGATTATTTCCTTGAAGATGAAGGATTTAAATCAAATGACGGTTTTCAGGTTCCATTCTGGTGGAGAAAACTTATACATGACTCATCATTTGTACAACTTATAATAGACAGGTGGTTTAATTACAGAGAAGACATTTTAAACATAGATAATCTTAATAATTATATCGACGCTGTTGCAGATACACTTGGCGAAGCAAAAGACAGAAACTTTGAAATATGGATTGGACCAGGTGATCAAAAATTGCCAGAGGACGGATGGTTCCCTCCCTCCGATCATATTAGTTATTTTCAGTCATACTACGACGAAATTGAATATCTGAAAGACTGGACAGCAGACAGGATCACCTGGATTGATGAAAATATTGAAATTTTACTGAGTGTAACTGCTCCTGACGACAATACTATATATAGCTTTAAGCTGGGTCAGAACATACCTAATCCTGTAAACTCCGAAACCATTATTCCGTATGAGTTGTCAAGAGCAGTATATGTAAGTATTAATATCTACAACCTCCTTGGTGAAAAGGTAGTAACACTGGCAAACTGTGTTCAGGAAAAAGGAGAGCATTTTGTAACGTGGCGCCCACAGGGACTCCCAAACGGCATCTATCTATACGAGATCAGAGCAGGGGATTTCAGAGATGTTAAGAAACTATTGTTGCAAAAATAAAATTAGTTGGCAGTCGGCAATCGGCAGTTGGCAATTTACAAAAACTCGTAACAAGTAACAATTTAAGCAATGTAACCCGAACAACAATAAAAGCAAAGCTATTATGTCAAACAAGAAATATAAAAAACAAACAAACCCGGGACCGGGTACTCAATCGGTCTGGTCAGCAGATTCTGAAATTTCTGCCTATGGAGCAACCCAGATGCCGGTATTTCACAGTGTAACTTTTAATTATCATGATTTAGATACATGGAGAGATGTAGCAATGGGTAAAAAAGAGGGCCATATTTACACCCGTAACTCCAATCCAACGGTTAATGTATTTGAAGAAAAAGTACGAATACTGGAAGGAGCCGAAGCAGCAACCAGCTTTTCAACAGGAATGGCCGCTATAAGCAATACACTGTTTACAATGCTATCACCGGGGGATAGAGTTGTTTCAATAAAAGATACATATGGTGGAACAAGTAAGATATTACTCGATCACCTACCGCATTTTGGAATTGATGTGCAATTATGCGACACTACGAATCATGAACAAATTGAGAAAGAGATAGCTAAAGGGTGCCAGGCTTTATATCTGGAAAGTCCTACTAACCCTACACTTAAAGTAATGGATCTGGTCAGGTTATCAAAGGCAGCAAAAGTTGCAGGCGCAACGGTTATTGTCGATAATACATTTGCTTCACCAATAAACCAGAATCCTTTGAAGCTTGGAGTAGATCTGGTAATACACAGTGCAACGAAGTTCCTGGGAGGTCATTCTGATGCTTTGGGAGGCATAGTATGTGGTAACAAGGAAATGGTTAAAAAAATATTTCATTTCAAAGAGGTGTTTGGTGCAAGCCTCGATCCTATGTCTGCTTATTTTCTCATTCGTGGAATAAAGACGTTGGAATTAAGGATTAACCGTCAGAACAGTAATGCTATGCAACTTGCCGGTTTTCTGCAGGATCATCCAAAAATTGAACAGGTATTTTATCCCGGATTAGAAACCGACCCGGGTCATGAAATTGCCAAGCAACAAATGTCGGGATACGGTGGTGTTTTTAGTTTTTCATTAAAAGGTGGTTACAACAATATAAAACTACTTTTGGAAAACCTGAAATATGCACACCTGGCAGCCAGTCTCGGATCAGTTGGTACCCTAATTGGTACGCCTAAAACTACAAGCCATGTTGAAACGTCATTTGAAGAGATGAAAAAATTGGGGATTCCTGAAAACCTTATCCGCTGTGCAGTTGGTATTGAAAATATTGAAGACCTGATCAACGATTTTAAGTCGGCATTAGAAAAAGTCATTCTTTAAAATAAAACTATGAAAATTGCACTTATTCAACAAAAATGTTCTGATAACAGGGAACTAAATCGGAAAAAAGGTATTGATGCAGTAAAAAAAGCTGCGGAACAGGGTGCAAATATTTTATGCTTCGCTGAACTCGGATTTGACCCGTTTTATCCTCAGGTAATTGCCACTGAAGACAAACTAAAGCTTGCAGAACCAATTCCCGGGCCAACCACTGATATATTTTGCAGATTAGCAAAAGATATGGACATTGTAATCATACTCAACCTGTTTGAACGTGATGGTGAACATACCTATGATACATCACCGGTTATCAATTCGGATGGTTCTCTTCTTGGTACTACCAGGATGATACATATTACAGACTATGATTGCTTTCATGAACAAGGCTATTATCATCCCGGAGATCACGGAGCACCTGTTTACAATACAAAATATGGCAACATCGGAGTAGCTATTTGTTACGACAGGCACTACCCCGAATACATGAGAGCCCTTGCTCTTAACGGGGCTGAAATAGTCTTTGTACCGCAGGCAGGTGCAGTTGGTGAATGGCCCCGTGGATTGTACGAAGCTGAACTGCAGGTTGCAGCTTTCCAGAATGGTTTTTTTACTGCATTGTGTAACAAGGTGGGTAAAGAATCAAAACTAACATTCTCGGGTGGTTCATTTATTTGTAACCCGGATGGGAAAGTGGTCGCCAGAGCTGATGAAGGAAAAGACCAGATACTGTTGTCTGATATTGATCTAAACAAAGTAAAAGAGTCTCATGCTAAACAGCTCTTTATTTCAGACAGACGGCCTGAACTATATGCGGACTGGTTGTCAAAAAATAATTCAGAAAATGGCCCATAACACTGTAAAAACCGGTTACGCACATCTGATAGACAGATTGAACAGACACCCGCAAGGAGCGCCTCCTGCTGAGGTATTGTTCAATATTCTGAAGTCACGTCCTAAAAGAGTAATAACACCGATGAATGGAGTTCATAAGGTGGTTGTAATGGCTATTGAACGTGGTAAATTCCAAAACCTGATATTTGATAACCATGTTTTATGGAACCACAGAGCTTTAGCAGGAGTACTGGGAGTAATTCTTAAACTCCCTCCAATTAAACAGGTACTTGCCAGTAAACAGGTTAAATCCCGTTACCTTGAAAGGTTAATCAGACGATTGAAATATTAATTACATAAACTTTAATCATTCTTTGCAGCTTCGCGGCTTTGCGAGATACAATTAAGAAATATTGAAATTCAAAGATCAAATGAATAATACAATCCGGCTGGATAAATATCCATCCAGGATTATTTCTCTTGTTCCATCACAAACCGAATTGCTTTTTGATCTGGGATTGGATGCCGAAATTGTTGGAATAACCAGGTATTGCATATACCCACATGACAAAACAGATAAACGGGTTAAAATTGGTGGCACTAAAAAATTTCAATTTGAAGTAATCGATAAATTACAACCCGATTTAATTATTGGAAATAAAGAGGAAAACTATCCTGAAGGTATCCGGAAACTTCAGAAAAAATATCCGGTCTGGATGAGTGATATAGCTACACTGGAGGATGCTTTATTGATGATTTGGGGTATTGGTAAGTTAGTTAATAAAGCTAAAAATGCCAGGCAAATTATATCTGAAATTAGAATTAATATTGATAATCTTGAAAACTACCCTCTATTAAAGGTGGTCTATTTCATCTGGAAGGACCCCTATATGGTTGCCGGCGGTAATACTTTCATCACAAATATGCTTCATAAATGCGGGCTAATCAACATATTCAATAAAGCAGTCAGTTATCCAAAAATCAATTTAAATCAAATTGCAGATGCAGAACTGATTCTTCTTTCCTCTGAACCATATCCCTTTAATCAGCAGAATATTGAATTTCTCAAAAAAAAATACCCCAACATCCCCATTTTACTGGTAGATGGAACTATGTTTTCATGGTGCGGAAGCCGTCTAAAATATGTAGCCGCTTATTACCGGACATTACGGGAAAAAATTAAAAACAAATAAACTATTATATTGTCAAGAGTTTTGGAAGCGTGTTGTAATGTGGTAATGAGGGATAGCAACGCTGCAATATGTATTTATAACATAATAAATTATATGGAAAGAAACGGTTTTTTTGTTAAGTTCGAAGTCATCTTATTAATTAAAAAGGAGATTGTTTAAATGCAAAAAACAGATGTATTAATTATTGGCGGAAGTGCCGCGGGAATTGTAGCAGCTACCACAGGTAAATCATTTTATCCCAACAAAGAATTTTTATTATTACGTATGGAAAAAGAAGTATTGGTGCCATGCGGAATACCTTACATTTTCGGATCATTGGGAAACTCTGAAAAAAACCTCGTTTCTGATGCAATATTCACCAAACTTGGGATAAAACTAAAAATTGATAAAGCTGTTTCTATTGATCAGGAAAAGAAAATTTGTAAAACCACTGATGGCACTGAGATAGAATTTGAAAAATTGATTTTAGCAACAGGATCAACACCAACAGTACCAAAATGGCTGAAGGGAACAAACCTGAAGAATGTTTTTACTATTCCAAAATACAAAAATTACCTGGATAGTTTATTAACTCAGATCAAAAAATGTAACCGTGTAGTGATTATTGGAGGTGGATTCATAGGTGTTGAAATAGCTGACG
Source organism: Bacteroidales bacterium (assembly GCA_021163295.1). Taxonomy (GTDB): domain Bacteria; phylum Bacteroidota; class Bacteroidia; order Bacteroidales; family VadinHA17; genus JADFUQ01. The sequence goes on along the minus strand of JAGGXD010000249.1, from coordinate 8,276 downwards.
AGTTAAACAAGGCTGTTGAAAATGTTACACTGGTTGAAATTATGGCTCATATACTACAACTTGCTTTTGATGATGAACTCGCTGTCAGGGCTGAAGAGATTCTTAAAGAAAGAGGTGTACAAGTAATTACTAACAATGGAGTAAAAGAGATTCAGGGAAAAGGGAAAGTTTCCCGTGTTCTTTTAAATAATGGAGACATTATTGAAGCAGACATAGTGATTTTATCTACCGGGTATCAACCCAATTCGGCTCTTGCAGAAAAATCAGGAATAGAAATTAATGAATTAGGCTTTATTAAGGTAAATGAATATATGCGTACAGCAAATAAGGATATATTTGCTATTGGCGACTGCGCTGAAAAACGCAGCTTCATTACAAGTTGTATTAAAGGCCTTATGCTGGCATCAACAGCCTGTTCCGAAGCAAGAATCGTCGGAATGAATCTGTTTGGACTATCTACATTGAGATCATTTAAAGGGACAATTTCAATTTTTTCCACATCTATCGGAGGTATAGGTTTTGGAGTTGCCGGAGTAACTGAAACTCTGGCTAATCAAAGAGGTTTTAATGTTGTCACAGGCACTTTTGAGGGAATTGATAAACATCCGGGAACAATGGAAGGAACAAAAAAACAACTTGTTAAATTGATTGTTACACATGAAGACGGGATTATTATTGGAGGGGAAGTTATTGGTGCATCAAGTACCGGGGAATTGACCAATTTAATTGGTCTTGTAATTGAGAACCAGATGACAATCAATGCTTTACTTACTTCCCAGATTGGCACACATCCTCTTTTAACTGGTCCTCCCACTGCTTACCCTGTAATAAAAGCTGCGGAAATGGTGGTCAAACAACGGAGAAAAGAAATGTTATAATATCTGAAATAATAATAGTATTTTGTTTTGAATTAATATGCATTCCAATTCAAACAAAGCCGACTTTTATTAGTAAATTTATCGAAATTTTTTATTTAAATTATTTATCAAAAATTAATGTTACCTAAAAATTATTCTACCAATTTAATCTACTCAATATGGAAACAAAAATTTCTCTGGTTCTTTCATTTGTGTTTTTTGCGTTAATTATGGGATGTACACCAAATGAGACGTTCAAAGTCAATAAAACCTATCATGGTTTTAAATTGCTTGAAAAAAAGTTTGTGCAGGAAATAAACGCGGAATGTTTATACTTCTCGCACGAAAAAAGCGGCGCTCACTTACTAAAAATTGCCGCCGATGACGCCAACAAACTTTTTAACACTGCTTTTAAAACAGCTCCTGAAAATGATTATGGGACACCTCATATTATGGAACATTCTGTACTTAATGGTTCTAAGAACTTCCCTGTAAAAAGTCCATTCGATGTCTTGTCAAAGGGATCCTTACATACCTTCCTTAATGCAATGACAGGTGCTGATATAACTACTTATCCGGTAGCAAGCATGAATAACAAAGACTATTTTAACCTGATGCATGTTTACCTTGATGCAATTTTTAATCCTCTGATTTACGACGATCCGCGAATTTTTAAACAGGAAGGCTGGCATCGTGAATTAACCGATAAAAAGAGCGAGATCGTTTATAAAGGTGTTGTTTATAACGAAATGAAAGGTGCTTTTTCAAGTCCTGTTACTGAACTCAACTATCAGGTGAACAAACACCTTTTCCCGGACAATACTTACGGTGTATCCTCAGGTGGATACCCTGGCGATATACCAAAACTAACCTATGAAGACTTTATTAATTTCCACAAAAAGTATTACCACCCTTCAAACAGTTATATTCTGCTTTACGGAAATGCCGACCTTGACAGTGAACTGCAATTTATAGACACTGAATATCTCTCAAAGTATGAAAAATCGGACAAAAAAGTTGAAATTCCACTTCAGACACCATTCGATGAAATGAAAATGGTGGAAAAAACCTACGCTGTTCCCGACGGAAGTTCCACAGAGAATAAAACATATCTTAGCTTTAACTTTGTTGCAGGTAAAAATACCGACCGCGCTTTATGTATGGCTTTTGATGTGTTATCTGAAGCTTTAGTCAATCATGAATCAGCTCCGTTACGCCTCGCTATTCAGGAAGCCGGAATTGGTCGCGATATACGAGCATCATTTAATGAATCGCAGCAAAATGTTTTTGAAATAATCGTGCAGAATGCCAATTCCGAAGATAAAGGTAAATTCAAAGAAATTGTTCTTGAAACTTTCCGGAAAGTTGCAGATGAAGGACTTGATAAATCTATGGTGGAAGGTATTCTGAACCGGATGGAATTTAACCTTAAAGAAGGTAATACACCGCAAAAAGGGTTAAGATACCTGATGATGAGCTATCCCGGATGGTTCTTCAACAACGATCCGTTCCTGGGACTCGAGTTTAACAAACCTCTTGAGAAAGTTAAAACAGCTCTTGAAACTGACCTTCTTGAATCAACTATAAAAGAATATCTGATCTCAAATCCTCATGCGTTGTTAATGGTGCTTACTCCACAACCCGGCTTGCAAAAAGAGATTGATGAAAAAACTGAGGTAGAACTGGCTGCATATAAAGCTACTCTCGACGATGATGGTCTTGAAAAGCTTATTAATGAAACCGAAGAATTATTAGCACACCAAAAACGTGAGGATTCACCCGAAGCTCTGGCAACTATCCCTCTGTTAGATATTGCTGATATAAGTAAAGAAGTTGAATGGTACCCTGTGGAAGAAAAAACAATTGCCAATATACCGGTGGTTCACTACAACGATTTTACAAATAATATTTTATATACTAATTTCTATTTTAACATCAATGCACTTCCACAAGAACTTGTTCCTTATGCTTCATTATTGTCATCAATTCTTGGAAAGTTAAATACTGAAAATTACACCTTTGGTGAACTTGATAATGCATTAAATATTCATACAGGAGGATTCTCAACAAGAACAAATACTTTCCTTGAAAATAAATCGGATGATAATTTATTGCCGAAATTTGTTATCACATCAAAAGCTACAACTGATAAAGCTGACAAATTGTTCGAATTAGCCGGTGAGATAATAAATAAATCTGATTTCAGTGATATTGAAAGGTTAAAAACCGTATTGGTCAGACACCAGTCACGGGTAGATGCCAATATCAAACAAAACGGAATACGTTATGCGATGACCAGATTATCATCGTACTATTCCAATGATGGAATGTTTGATGAACTTACCGGTGGTTTGGAATATTACCGCTTTATAACCGACCTTGTAAACACTTTTAACGAACACAGCGAAGAGATCGTTAAAAATCTAACCAAGACAGCATCTTTGTTATTTACACAAAAGAACCTTATTTCATCTGTCACATGTAGTAACGAAGATATGGAAGCTTATACTGCAGGATTCGAAAAATTTGCAGGTTCCCTTCCTGAAGGACAAGATCATATAACAGAGTGGAAATTTGATTTTACTAATAAGAATGAAGGATTACTTACTGCATCTAAAGTTCAATACGTTATTAAAGGATATAATTTTAAAAAACTGGGGTACGAATGGGATGGTAAAATGCGTGTTCTGAATCAAATCCTTTCTACAGACTGGTTGCAAAATCAAATTCGGGTAATTGGAGGAGCTTATGGTGGATTCTGTGGGTTTTCTCCATCAGGTGACGTTTTCTTTGCTTCATACCGTGACCCGAATCTGAAAGAAACACTTGATAATTATGATGCTACTCCCGGGTTTCTTCATGACTTTGAAGCAAATGAAAAAACATTGACCCGGTTCCTGATTGGAACAATTTCAGGAATGGACCGTCCTCTGACCGCTTCACAAAAAGGAGACGTCGCTATTCGAAGGTATTTCGAAAAAACTACAATCGAGGATGTCAAAAAAGAAAGATCAGAAGTTCTCTCAACTACTGTGCAGGACATAAAAGATTTCGAAAAAATTGTTCAGGATATTCTAAAACAGGATGCTTACTGTGTCTATGGCAATGAACAAAAGATCAGGGAAAACAAAGAATTGTTCCACGAAATGGTCAATATTTCAAAATAAATCATTAAAATTTACACGTATGAAACCAAGAAAAATTAAAGACAGGATTTATTGGATGGGGGCTGTGGATTGGGACAGACGACTCTTTGACTCACTGGTCCCCCTTCCGGACGGCACAAGCTACAACGCTTATCTTATTGAAGGCAGCGAAAAGACGGTTCTGATTGATACGGTCGACCCACCTATGGTTGATGAACTGTTAGGACAGCTTGAAAATGTTCCTAAACTTGATTACATAGTTTCACTTCATGCGGAACAGGACCACTCAGGAAGCATTCCCAATGTGCTCGCCAGATACCCTGATGCTAAACTGATTTGCAGTTCCAAAGCAAAAAACATGCTTATGGATCTTATGCCTATACCTGAGAAATCCATTATTACTGTGAACGATGGTGAAACAATCACACTTGGGAACAAGACATTGAAGTTTATATACACTCCATGGGTCCACTGGCCGGAGACAATGGTAGCCTATCTGGAAGAAGATAAAATTTTGTTCAGTTGTGACTTTTTCGGTTCTCATATTGCAACAACCGATCTTTACGTTTCTGATGAAGGGCGTATTTACGAAGCAGCTAAGCGTTACTATGCCGAAATCATGATGCCTTTCAGAAATGTGATCAAAAAGAACCTGGAAAAAATTGCCCCTTACGATATCTCTATGATAGCTCCAAGTCATGGTGTTATTTATCAAAATCCATCCTTTATCATCAATGCCCATAAAGATTGGATGAATGATACACCGAAGAACCTTGTAGTTATACCTTATATTTCAATGCATAACAGCACAAAGCTGATGATCGATTTTCTTGTTTCATCTCTTGTAGAAAAGGGAGTTTCTGTTGAGATATTTGATTTAACCGCAACTGATATAGGGAAACTGGCAATAACTCTTGTTGATGCCGGCACAATTGTAGTTGGAACACCAACCATTCTTTCAGGTCCTCATCCTAATGTCGTATATGCTACATATCTGGCTAACGCATTACGTCCTAAAGCCAAATTCCTGTCAATTATCGGCTCCTATGGATGGGCAAATAAAACTGTTGAAATATTAGCAGGCATGATCCCTAACTTAAAAGTAGAAGTTATCGAACCTGTTCTTATTAAAGGCGTACCTTTAGAATCTGGTTATAAAGCCCTTGATAAATTGGCTGAGAGCATTGCAATGAAACATAAAGAGCATGGGTTTAAGTAATCTGATATCGCTCGTCATTTCGCTTCTACTGACATCATGTGCTACTGAAAAACCGATAATAATGAAGGCTGAATTGGTCCTGGATGCAAAAGCCTCACTGGGTGAAGGTGCAATTTGGAACCAAAAGGAAAAACTACTCTACTGGATAGATATTGAAGAAGGTATCCTTCATAAATTCAACCCCGTATCTGCTGAAGATGCGCAGTTTAACCTGAACAAAAAGATCGGAACTGTCGTGCCATCAGAAAAAGGTGGTCTGCTGGTTGCACTTGAAGATGGTATCTGGCATTATGACATTATAAACGATTCAATTTCATTTATTGCGAATCCTGCTGAAAACAGTTCTGAAATACGTTTTAATGATGGGAAATGTGACCCTGCAGGCAGACTGTGGGTAGGAACCATGTCACTAACAGGTAAGCAGAAAGCGGGTGCCCTTTATTGCCTTAACAATAATGAGAATATCGAAAAAAAGATTGATAGTGTAAGCATTTCAAATGGAATTGTCTGGTCGTTAGACAATACAAAAATGTACTATATTGATACTCCCACCGGGAAGGTAAAAGAGTATGATTATAATATCGCCACAGCTGAAATTTCCTTCCGTAGAGATGCCATTGTAATACCCCCGGATATGGGTCATCCTGACGGAATGACTATTGATTCCGAAGGCAATTTATGGATTGCACTCTGGGGTGGATCTGCTGTGGGATGCTGGAATCCGGATGATGGGAAACTGCTTTATAAAATCAATGTTCCCGTCCTTAATGTAACCTCATGTGCATTCGGTGGAGAAAATCTTGAAACGCTCTTTATCACCACTGCAAGTCAGGGAATACCGCAGGATGAAATGGAAAAATACCCATACAGGGGTGGCCTTTTTAAAGCTGATCCCGGTGTTAAAGGGGTTCCTGCATTCTTTTATAAAGGTTCTAAATACTAACAGGCAGATACATTTCTTGCATATCTCACGTTTATTACAGAAATTAGAGGAAAAAAACATCCAGATAGTTAACAATTAAATAAATGTACTATGGGAAACAGGGAAGAATATATCGATAAACTGGCAGATCAACTAAAAAAATGGGATGCCGAAATCCGGAAACTGGAAGCAAAAGCAGAAAATGCAAAAACGGATATTAAAGCCAAATACACGGAAAAAGCTGACGAGTTACGTGCAAAGAAAGAATCAATTCAGCAAAAAGTCAAGGATTTTCGTAACACAAATGAAGAAACATTTAATTCAATAAAAGATGGAATTGAAAATAGCCTGACAAGCTTAACCAAAACTATAAATGATACATTCAAAAAGTTTTCCGAAGAAGATCCCGAAGAAAAGAGCTAACCTGATCAATTACCTGTTGTATGCTTAACTCCGTTACACCGTTGAAATAATCAGGAGTTAAAAGTTAATGGAATGATTAACAAGAAAATCCAATATATCAAAACACTCGAAGCACAGTTTGAAAGACTGAATACTTATCTGGAAGCACTGGATATCAGTATGAAAAATGCTGATACGGAAACAAAACAGAAGTATGAGGAAAAAATGAAGGATATTCGTAACAAACGAAATACTATTCGGGAAAAAATTAAAAGGGTTAAAGAATCCGATGGGAATACCTGGGAAGTTATTGGAGAAGAAGCCGGAAGCGTATGGGGATCAATTAAGAATACATTTAAAAAAGCAAAGGAAGAGTATAGAAAAGGTTATGAAGAAGGTTTGGACGATTAGTCATTTTTAAACATTATCATGAAAGCAGCATTTTATGAAGAGTTTTGCGGTCCGATAACAATTCAGCAACTCCCCGATCCCGTTCCCACAAAACGAGGTGTGGTAATACGAGTGGAGGCAACCGGGTTATGCCGGAGCGACTGGCATGGATGGATGGGACATGATCCGGATATCACCAACGGTGGAGCACATGTTTCTATCGATGCCCTCGGTAGCCATGAAACCTGTTTCAACTCAATATCCAGTTTAAGAAAACAGGGCAAGCATATACAAATAGGCTTAATGGTTACTGAAGAGAGTAATCCTCCAATCCCTATGGATAAAGTGATTGCCAATGAACTCGAAATTCTGGGAAGTCATGGAATACAAGCCTGGGAATATGGAAGAATGCTTGGAATGATTGAAAAAGGAAAACTGCACCCCGAAAAACTTATTAGGAAAACCATAAGTCTTGAGGAAGCTCCAACCGAACTTGTTAATATGAACAGCTTTAAAGAAACCGGAATAACTGTAATAAACAAGCTTTAGCTTATAGAAATTAAAACTTTAACCATGAAAAGGTTTTTGAGAATTAACTTTCAAATTGTAATTTGCTTATTGTTTATTTTAAAAATGGAGGCTTCCGGGATGAGTGATCCAAAAGAAACAGCATTATTGCTCATTGATATTCAAAATTTTTATTTCCCTGGTGGAAATTGGGCACTTGTGAATCCGGAAAAGGCATGTTTAAATGCTCAAAAATTGTTAACCAAATTTAGAGAAAATAAAAATATCATTATCCATATCCGTCATAATGCAGAACCTGGTGGAGAAATTCATAAATTAGTACAACCTCTAAAAAATGAATTGGTAATCTCTAAGAATTCAGCGAATTGTTTTAAAGACACAGAATTATATGATTATTTAGTAGCTCATCATATTAAAAAGTTAGTGATTTGTGGAATGATGACTCATATGTGTGTGGAAGCTGCTATACGTGCCGGTTCTGACTATGGATTTGAGTGTTTGGTTATTAGTGATGCATGTGCCACAAGAGCCCTTGAATTTAACGGTATAAAAGTAAGTGCTGAAGAGGTGCAAACATCAACTTTTAGTACACTTTCCGGATCGTACGCCAAAGTAATGGATGTTGAAGAATTTATGACTTCAATTAATAACCACTAGTGGAAAAAGCACTCCACTTTCTTTATAGTTAACACAGATTTTCATGTACATAACCTACCCTAAGTTGACTTTTCATAGTTAAACCATATCTGCCTGATACACTTTTATATACAAATATATGCGACTTGCACATTAGGGTGCTTAGTGTATTTTAT
>JAGGXD010000003.1 GCA_021163295.1 Bacteroidales bacterium | reverse complement strand
TTTTACATGAATACTTAGCAAACGACCCTGATTTCCCAGTTCATTTACCAGTGGTAATGGAGACTGACCTGTTCCTGCAGCATAATGCCCGATATCGAGGTTAGCCATTATACTTTTGCCATAGGAGAAATACGGACCTTCTGAATAGGTAGTTGGTTTCAATTGCGTGTGGTTGTGAAAACCAATAGCTATTCCATGTTTATCAGCCAATGCTCCTAAATTTTTTGCTTTTGTTTCATTTAACTCTGTTGTTATCCCTTTAGCTCCCATTGTTTTTGCAACATTAAACATATACTCAAGTTCCTCAGGAGATACTCTATCCATCCCAATACTTCCAAATTTCACTATATGAATATCAACCCCGGCGTTATTGTACATCTCACGAATTTTTTTAAACTTATCCATTGATGTAGTGGATTTACGCCATGTGACAATTTCCTTCATATTTTTTGGAGCCCCTGCTGATTTTTCAATCGGACCAGACATTAACTCACATGAACTTAATCCGGATTGGACAAGATAATCCAGAGTATCTTCAGCATTTTTACCCGGAAGGCTTCTGAAACTATAGGTAATAGCTCCGATTTTAACACCTCCGAATGTAGAATCAGGTTTTTGCATTCTTAATCCGTAGGTTTTACCCATGACAAATTGTGGCATAAACGAATACGCTGCAGCAGCAGTAGTTACTGCAATAAACCTGCGTCGGTTTATTTGTCCATTTTGTTTTTCTTGTTTTTTCATAATACTTTAAATTAAGTTTTAATTAGTTTTTCTTCTCATATTTAGTATTTTGGGTAAGAACGTTCACCGAAAAGTTTTGTTCCGACCCTGACAATATTAGCCCCCTCTTCAATGGCAACCTTATAACTGTTACTCATACCCATGGAAAGATACCGCATTTCCACATTGTGTATTCCTGCTTTGCTTAACCGGTCGAATGCTAATTTAGTTGCTTTAAAATATTGCCTTGCATCTTCCGGACTTCCAAAACGAGGTCCCATAGTCATTAATCCCTGAACACGAAGGTTTGGTAAGCTACTTATCGGCTTTACTAATTTGTCAACATCTTCAGGTAAAACACCCGTTTTATTCAACTCTTTTCCGCTATTGATTTCTATAAGTACCGGCATAATCTTGCTTATTGCAGCACATCGTTTATTTACCTCTTCAGCAAGTTTAACAGAGTCTATCGTTTCAATCATGTCAAAAAGATCAACAGCAATTTTCACCTTATTCCGCTGCAGATGCCCTATCATATGCCATTGTACTTTATTCCCGATAATTTGATATATCCGTTCAGCTTCCTGCAGGTAATTATAACCAAGTATTTTTATACCCGCATCTATAGCAGCCTGGACTTCTTCAGGCGATCTTGTTTTTGCTGCTGCAACAAGCACAACTCCTGCCGGAAGTGATTTCCGAATTTCAGTTACAGATTCTTTTATTGAATTAATATACATTTCTAAAAATTTTAACTTTCAAATTTAAGTCTTCTTTGAAAAGTGAACTCAAATTTAACAGTTTCATTTTAATTTTATCAACCTTGTTAATCAAATTGTAAAGCTTTGGCCTTAATTTATGGATTTAAAAAAAATATTTATATTGTATGCATATAAATATTATGCTTCATTGCTCCTAACCTTAATCACAAACTAATGAAAACTAATCTGTTTCGTAAGCCAATAACATGGATTGTTATTGTTGCAGTTGCTGTAGTAAGTGCAATATATGCTTATAATAATTTCGATAAGGCTAATCCGATTGTTGGTCTTGATATTAAAATGAACCGTGAAACTGCTCTTGAAAAAGCTGCTCTTCTTGCCGGGGAATCATTTTTGGGTCCACTTGATTATAAAACAGCGGCTGTATTTACTAACGATGACCGTTTCCAGAATTTTGTTGAGCTGGAAGCCGGGGGCTTGGATAAATTTAAAGAGATACTTGAAACAGGTTTTTATAGTTCATATAACTGGAAAGTAAGACATTTCAAGGAGCATGAGGCAAATGAAGTGATCTTTTCTTTTACACCCGCCGGTGAAATATATGGTTTTTCAGAAAAACTGGCTGATTCGGAAGAAGGAGTTGCTCTTGAAGAGGAAGAAGCATTGAGAATAGCTACAGATGAAGCTCAAAAGCATTGGAATATTAATTTTGCCGGGTATAATCTTGTTGAGAAGTCGAAAGAAGAGGTTGAGAGTGGCAGAACAGACCATACTTTTGTATATGAACGTGAGGATAAACAAATTGGAGAAGGAAGATACAGGCTGAAATTAAGGGTTAGCGGCGATAAACTCACGCAGGTAAAGCATTTTGTTAAAATACCGGAAGAGTTCGACCGGCGCTATTCAGAGATGCGTTCTGATAACGATACTGTAGCTCTGTTTGGTACAGTGGGACTTGTAGTTGTTTATGGTTTTGGAGGAGTATTTATAGGACTGTTTTTCCTGCTTCGCCGTCGCCGGCTTATCTGGAAACCGGCTGCGAAATGGGGAGTTCTTATCGCACTTGGTTCCGTTTTTCTTGTCACAATAAACGAAATTCCACTATCATGGTTTAGCTATGATACATCTACTTCCGCCGGAAATTTTTTATCAAGTTCTATTATAAATGGATTTCTGCTGGCATTGGGTATGGGCGCAATTTTTGCTCTTACTTTTATGGTAGCCGAAGGTCTGGGGCGCTCTGCTTTTCCTGGTCATGTGCAGCTTTGGAAAGCATGGGGAAATAAAACCGGAGGTTCCTTGTCTCTGTTAGGGCAAACAATGGCAGGTTACCTGTTTATGATTATCATGATAGGTATTGATGTGTTGTTTTATGTTGTAACCAAGCGTTATGGATGGTGGAGCCCGGCAGGGAACCTGTCTGATCCGAATATCCTGGCAAGTTATTTGCCCTGGTTCAATTCCATCGGGATATCTTTACAGGCAGGATTTTGGGAAGAATCACTTTGCCGTGCAATTCCGCTGGCAGGAATAGTTTTACTTACCCGCAAATCCAGGTTCAAAAATTGGTGGATTGTCCTGGTACTTGTTGTTCAGACATTAATTTTCGGGGCTGCTCATGCAAACTATCCGCAGCAGCCTTCTTATGCCCGCATAATTGAAATGATCATTCCGTTTGTAATTATTGGTGTGATTTATTTTGGATATGGATTGATACCTGCAATTATCGCGCATTTTGCAGTTGATGTTTTCTGGTTTTCACTTCCCCTTTGGGTAGCAGAATCACCAGGTATCTGGACAGACAGGATACTGGTACTGTTATTTTTATTTGTGCCCTTGTGGATTGTTCTCTATTTCAGAATAAAAAACAGGAAATGGACAGAAGTTCCTGATAAGCTCAGGAATAGAGGATGGGAACCATCCCGGGAACCTGAAGAGAAGGTTCAGGAAGAGATAGAAGTTCAACCTGAAAGAAAATCATATACCAGGTTATTAATACCTGCAGGAGTAGCAGGTTTGGCTCTGTGGCTCTTTTTCACACCTTTTACCCAGGATGCACCAAAACTGGATATATCAAAAGAGCAAGCCACAGAGATAGCAACTAAAGCACTTAACGAAAGATTTAATATCGATACTGAAGAATGGACGGTTTTAACAAGTATAAATGATAATGCCGGCTTGCAACATAAATTCATCTGGCAGGAAGCAGGGAAAGAGAATTACAAAAAATATCTTGGAGGTTTTCTTTCTCCGCCCATGTGGTCGGTAAGACTGGTGAAAACGGAAGGAAAAGTTGAAGACCGGGCTGAAGAATACATGGCGACGGTTGATGTAAAAGGGAATGTGCGTGGGTTTAGCCATGTAATTCCCGAAAAGCAGGAGGGTGCTGTTCTTGAGCAAGCTGATGCTCAGGCTTTGACAGATTCTGTATTAGCTGAAGTGCTTGATATAAAAAGAGAAAATCTGAAAGAAATCTCCGTTACACCAGAAAAGCTGGAGAATCGCAGGGATTGGACTTTTGTGTATGCTGATACATTAAGCTATCCATTGGATAAAGGACAAGGCAGATACAGTATATCAATTGCAGGTGATAAACTTACTTCATTGTCCTCTTATGTTCATATACCGGAAGAATGGGAAAGAGACTATGAAGACAGACAAAGCAAACGGAGTATTATTGGAACAATCGGGAGTGTGTTTTCAATTATCTTACTTATTGCTGGTATGATTTGGGGTATTGTAAGGTGGACAAGGAAGGAATTCTCTGTAAAATTATTCCTGTACTTTGCAATCGGACTGCTCGGTATATTTATTCTTGATAGTTATTTAACCTGGGATTCTGTAATGTTTGGTTATCAGACCAGTTTACCATGGTCGAATTTTGTAACAATGTTTATTGTTTCATTAGGGATAGCCGGATTGTTCTCTTCTGCAGGACTTGGTATTATCGGGGGTATGTCAGTTAAACTGGTTTCTGCGAAAGTTTCAGACAGGTATAACTGGCTTAAAGCAATCGGACTTGGTTTGGCACTATTCGGATTGAATGCCCTTTTGTCAAAATTTGAAATAAAAACCTCTCCTTTCTGGGCAAATTTTGATGCTGCAAATTCAAGGTTGCCTTTTGTTAGTACAGGTATTGGTGATATTCAAAGCTTTATAGGCATGACTGGTATTTTGTTAATACTCTATTTCGGACTTCATACTTTTACTAAAAAGTGGACTCAATCGAAGTGGTTATTTGGCGGATTAACGGTGCTTGTTGGTGTATTGATACAGGCTGCTTCGCTTGACAATTATATTTTCTGGATTGTATCCGGATTGCTTGTTGGGTTTGTATTATTGGGATTATACATTCTATTTATCCGTTATCATTTTGAATGGATACCT
>JAGGXD010000169.1 GCA_021163295.1 Bacteroidales bacterium | reverse complement strand
GCTTCTTGATTTTGCCCAGGTAAGAGGTGATTTTGAAAAGAATCAACAGGTATCAGCTATTAAAGACCACATTAAGAAAAAAACATTTCTGGGAAACGAGTTGATTGGAAGAATGAAAATGGTTAAAGGATAGAGGGAATGTTACAGGCTGTACCCGCCTAGATAAAGTAATATGGCTAAACAAATAAAAATGCATATATTTAAAATAAATAATTAATAGCTTAAATAGCTGTATTAAGTTCTTTGACATATTGGTTTATAATGTTAACATATTGAGCAATCAAGTTTAAAGATAGCTTTGTGACAAGATGTATGTAATTTTCATCTTTATCATCAAGATATAAGGTTTTTACACGATTAAAATCTTTGAGATAATGATCGACAGCCATTATGGTATGATTAGTCTCTTTTGCAACCATTACAGGGTCTTTTTTTTCGACTACACACTTGTAAATTATTTGATATTTGTGTGTCAGACATGACCCCATATCCTGCAAATTGCCAGGGTGTGGCAGATTTACATTATGCTTTTCCTCATGCGCTTTTCTAGTAATTGATGCGGAAGAATAGTTTATGGCAAGCAGAAGACCTACATCTCTCATCGAAAGCAGAGCGTCTTGAGAATAAGCTTCTTTCAGTATTCTGGCAACTACATTTTGTCGGTGTTCTTGTATTTTTAATCCATTTTTAAGTTTAGAAATATCATCATCACTAACTAAAGTAAGAATGACCGGAACAAGTTTCATGTTATGCGAGTCGGCCCTGGTGTTTTTATGAATGGCATTCCAAAGCACTTGTCCCGGCTTTATAGAGTTAATATCCCTATTGTTCTCTTGAAAGATTTTGATTAATTCATCAGCAATAAAGCTACGAACATTTGGTCCAAAAGATTTAGTAAACTCCGTTTTAAAGAAATTCTCAATAGCTGGTTTCAAAAACCGTTTATGAGCTGAACTATAGTGATTAAATGCCGATGAAATTGGTAACATATCATATTTTTCTATTGGTTTAACACTCTTTTTTTTAATAATGTCTCAAGTTCGTGTTTGCGAGAAGGAACTATAATTGAGTGGGCTTTGATGTCAATATACTCTTCTGCCAACCGTTTTGATATTTTGGTCAGAAAAGCAATGGTATGTACATCATACCCGTCTTTCATAAGTGCCACAACTTGCTTAAACTTATGCACATAGTTGTTTACCGCTTTTATACTATGATTAGTTTTGCGGGCAATCTCTGTATATTCACTTCCTTTAATCCATTCCTTCACAATTAAGGAGCGATGAGAGAGTGTCCGTCCCATATCCTTAATCGTGGAACGGAGTGGGGCAAAGATGTTTTGCTCCCTTAAATCTTTTAAATCACGCACGATGGTTCTCTCTCCACAGCAGAATATGCGGTTGGCAATATCTTCAACTGTAAGCAGTCCGCCTTGCATAAAGGCTTCATTGCAGATGCGGCTTAACCGGTGTTGCCTAAGGGCAACAATACCATTGTTCTCTTTTATGGGCAGGTCTTCCTTATCATCATTAATGGTCAAAGTAACACTAACCTTTGTTGCCTCTGTTAACTTTTTAGCTGGCGAATCTTCAACAGAGATAACAATGAATTTAGCTTTACCCGGAGCCAGTTCCTGAGAGCAATCAAAGAAATCACCATAAACCTTATGAACAGTATCCAATACGGCTTTTGCCTCAAAAGAAGAACAGTTCATGCCATTAATAATATCGTTAATAAATTGATTGTCTAAACTCTTTGTTTCAAGACGAGACCATTTTTGAAGTGATGAATTATTAATCATAGTAATAAAAATAAAGTGAATAAAATAGAGATGACTACCTCCGTTCAAGGCGGCTCTCGATGAAGATGCTTTCCGGTCGGGCTACGCCCTCCCTCCAAGCATCTCCATCGAGAAAGAATCGATACAAACATTATAAAACAATACGTCAAAGAACAAATATAGTCTAAACATATCTTTAAGCCAGATGGCACAAAGATAGAGGGTGGATATTTACTTATTTGGTGAGCAAAGGTAGTAAAAAGTCGGCAGTCCACAGTCGGCAGTCCACAGTCCGCAGTCCACAGTCCACAGTCAGCAGTCCACAGTCCACAGTCAGCAGTCGGCAGTCCACAGTCGGCAGTCCGCAGTCCACAGTCAGCAATCGGCAGTTTGCTCTTGCAGTGGGATATTTATCTTGTTAATAAGAAATTTCCTAAAGATTTACTTCACTATTTAACCACTCAGATTAGAAAATCTCATAAAATTAATTACACTGTCTTCAAATTGCCGACTGCCGATTGAAGATTGCCGACTTAATAATGCAAAGTATAATGAAATTTACCATTTTGAGCGTTTCAAATTTAAGATACAGAATAGTTACATTGTTTTTAGTGTTTATGAATATTTTTTCTTTTTTTTACTGCAAAATAATTTCAATGAGAAATAAATACAACATTTCAATAAGAGTATTTGTAATAATACTTTTTGCTGTTATATGGCAGGGTGTTCTAAAAGGACAGGTTATTACAGGTGCTGACCGTACAGGAGAATATCTTCCTTTGCTTAATGGGAAAAAGATTGCTGTTGTAGCTAACCAGACTTCAATAATAGACCAGACTCATTTAGTGGACAGCCTTTTGTCAAGGGGGATCAACATAAAAAAGATTTTCAGTCCTGAACATGGATTTCGTGGTACTGCCGATGCAGGTAAACACCTGGTTAATTATTACGATGAGAAAACAGGATTACCGGTAATTTCACTATATGGCAAGCACCGTAAACCCGCTAAAGAAGATATGGAGGGCTTGGATATTGTAGTATTTGATATTCAGGATGTCGGGGTAAGGTTTTATACATATATATCTACCATGCATTACATGATGGAGGCATGTGCTGAGAATAATGTTGATTTTCTGGTACTTGACCGTCCCAATCCCAATGGTTTTTATGTTGATGGTCCGGTACTTGACACAACCTGGCGATCCTTTGTTGGAATGCATCCGGTGCCTGTTGTTCATGGGATGACTGTTGCTGAATATGCACAGATGATCAACGGTGAAGGATGGCTGAAAGATAGCTTAACATGCAATCTGAAATATGTGAAATGCGAAAAATATACTCATAAAACATATTATGATTTGCCCGTAAAACCTTCACCTAATCTTCCAAACCTACGGTCTGTTTATCTTTATCCCTCATTATGTTTTTTTGAAGGGACCTGCATAAGTGTCGGGCGTGGTACCGATTTCCCTTTTCAGATCTTCGGGCACCCTGATTATCCTGACACCGGTTTCTCTTTTACACCCCGAAGTATTAAAGGTGCGGCTGCCAATCCGAAATATATGGGAGAAGTTTGTAACGGTGTGGATCTTTCACATATCCCGTTCAATTTTGTGCATAATAACCGTCGGCTGGTGCTCGATTGGCTTATTGATGCTTATAGTAACCTGAAAAATAAAGATAATTTCTTTAATAATTATTTCGATAAACTGGCGGGCAACAGCACCTTACGGGAACAAATAATTGCCGGAAAGAGCAAATGGATTATCTATGCATCCTGGAAAAGCGATATTAAGGATTTTAAGATTATCCGGAAAAAGTACCTGCTTTATAAGGATTTTGAATAATTACGGGTTACGTGTTTCGTGTTACGAGTAATTCATGCGAATAAACTATAATTATAGTGAAATAACTATTAAAATAGTTGGCAAACTAATAAAATAGTTGTATGTTTGGAACATGAAAACATTAACAAAAGCAGAAGAGCAGGTCATGCATGTCCTGTGGGAACTGGAAAAGGCAGTTGTACGGGATATACTTGAACGACTACCTGATCCAAAACCTGCATACAACACTGTTTCTACAGTTGTACGCGTATTGGAAAAAAAGGGTTTTGTTGATCATAAATCCTATGGAACTACTTACGAATACTTTCCTCTTATTTCTAAAAAGGAATATACACAGGTTTACTTTGGGGATTTTATGAAGAAATATTTCAATAATTCATTCCCAAAGATGGCTTCCTTTTTTGCACAGGAAAATGATTTGAGTTTACAGGAAATGGAGGAGATGATAAAAGAGATACAGAAGGAATTGGATAATGAAAAAGGATAGTTATGAATGAATTCTGGCAATATCAGTTTCAATCGGTATTAGCATTAGTTCTGTTATTTGGAGTGTATTGGATGTTATTACGCAAAGAAACTTTCTTCAAATTTCACAGATTTTTTCTTCTGGCTGCCGGTATTACTTCCCTGATTCTTCCTTTTATTAGTCTTTCATTTTTAATGGATATAAAGCCTGCTTCTACCGTTCAGGTTATAAACAGTGGATATCGTAATTTTGAGGCAGCCCTGGTTATGGAGCCGCTTAAGATAACCGGTGAACAAACGGCTGGATTTACAATTTACCATTTTATATGGGGTGTATACCTGACAGGGGTTTTATTATTATCCATACGATTGATTTACCAGGCTATAATGATTGCCAAATCAATCCACAATAGTGAAACAAGGATTTTGCGGGAAATATCTGTAAATGTAAGCAACCGGATCTCTGAACCTTTCTCATTTTTCGGACATATATTTATTCCTTCGGGAATTCTTGAACAAGAATATTTTAAAGAAATCTTAATTCATGAAGCAGAGCATTTAAAACAAAAACACAGTTGGGATCTGCTTTTCATTGAATTTTTATGTGTTTTTCAGTGGTTTAATCCAATTGCCTGGATGGTTGGTAGAACTGTCAGAGAAAATCATGAATATCTTGCTGATTATGCAGTCATACAGCAGGGGTTTCCCTTACAGAATTATCAGAACCTATTGTTCAGGTATTCCCTGGGAAGAACCTTCATGGGTTTAATACATACTTTTAATTATTCACTTGGTAAAAAAAGAATGGCTATGATGAAAAAAAGAAAATCACCAAACAGAAGGAAATGGCGGGTGTTATTTCTTCTTCCCGTATTAGTATTGCTTAGCCTGGCATTTTCCAATCCTTTTTCCGGAGAACCTGCCGATAAGGATCAAAAAGGTATAACAGATAGCTATATAATAAAAGGGAAAGTAACAGCAGAGGATACAAATAAACCACTACCGGGAGTCAATATTATTATAAAAGGTACTCCTGTAGGCACAGTAACCGATATAAACGGAGAATTTTTATTGAATGTTGAGAAAGAGAATATAGTGTTATCTTTTTCCCATCCTGGTTATGAAACTCTTGCGGTAAAAGCTAAAAAGGGTGAATTTTTAAATATTGTTTTAAAGCGTAATACAGAGACATCTGACAACCTGAACTTAAATGAGAATATAAAGCTATCCTCTATTTACCAGGATAAAGCGCCACTATTTATTGTTAATGAAAAAGAGATCACAAATGAGGAAATGAAGCAGCTGGATCCTGATAAAATAGAGTCAGTTACGGTTTTAAAAGGAGAAAGTGCTGTTAAGGCATATGGTGAAAGAGCAACAGATGGTGTGATTCTCGTTACACTAAAGGATTATTTATCCACCAATTCAAATAAAAAATATCGGGTAAAAGGGAAAGTTCTTGATGATAGAACCGGTGAGCCTTTACCGGGAGCAAGCATAGTTATTTCAAATACTTATACAGGTACAATAACCGATAAAAATGGTGAGTTTTCCTTACAGGCGGATAATGAAAAATTTTCTTTTACAGTTTCATATATCGGGTTTAAGACTGAGATTGTAGAGGTTGCTAATGATGAATATCTGGAGATCAGATTAAAAAGAAGTGTGTATAAGGTAAATCTTGAACCACCAAAAAAAAATAGTGCTGAACCTGTAAAACCTGACAAACCGGATGAGGAAAATGATGGTGAAACTTTGGTTATTGTAGAAGATGTCCCTCACTTTCCCGGCGGGAAACAGGCTCTGCATGAATACCTGAAAACCAATATGCGCTATCCTGAAAAAGCTAAAGAAGAGGGTATTTCCGGGACTGTTTGGGTACGGTTTACCGTTGATGAAAGTGGTAAAGTAAAAAACATTATGCTGGATAAGAAATTGTATCCACCGTTAGATAAGGAGGCTCTGCGGTTAATTAGTTCAATGCCGGACTGGAAACCCGGAGTTCAGCATGGTAAAGCAGTTCCTGTGGAGTTAACACTACCGGTTGAATTTAAGCTAAATATCAGTAAGCTTTCTGCTCAGGATGTTCTAAAATAGGGCGAAAGGATAATTTCTTTAACCCTCCCGATAAGCACAGATGTATATTTAATTTTATGAAATCACTGAAAAAAAGTTTGATACCTGATATCTTATGTTAAAGCATTTATTGAAAACTACTCTGAGATATTTTTATCGACAAAGATTTATTGTTTTAATAAATATTGTAGGGTTAATATTGGGCATTACGATTTCGATAATTATATTCCTTCATTTAATACATGAAATAGGTTTTGATAAAGAATATATTAAAGGAGATAATATTTATAATGTTATACGATGTTCTGAAAGACAAAAAGATGCTTTGACTCTAATGAGTCTGGGGCCGCAATTAAAAGAAACTCTTCCCGAGATCACAAAAATGACGAGATTGTTACCATGGAGGGGTAGTGTTTTATTGGATAATACAAAAATAAAGACAAAGATTCTTTTTGTAGATCCTGACTTTTTCAAAATGTTTAAACGAAAACATGATAGGATTAATACCGGTAATCTGATTGATGATCCAAATAGTATTGTGATTAGTAAAGAACTGGGAAATAAACTGTTTGGAAGTGATAATCCCACAGGCCAACAAATTTTAATCAGCTTTAATGACAAAAATTTCAATTTTATGGTTTCTTCCGTTATTGAAGACTTTGGAGTCAATTCATCAATAAAAGGAGATATCATTTGTAATTTTGATTTTTATGAAAAGAACCTTTGCGATCCCTTTTTCAAAATGTATCCTTTTTATTCTACCTATATTGAGTTAACGGATGGTGTGCCTTTAGATGAACTTGAATTAAAAATTTATAAACTCCTGGGAGAAGAAAATCCGTGGCTTACATTAAAATATGAGTTAAAGAAGTATAGTAAACTGTATTTAAATCCGGAATCGCTTGCTAATTACAAATTCCCAACTGGAAATATACGCCTGCTTAATGTATTAATAATTGTTGTGTTACTGGTATTGATATCTTCCGCAATAAATTTCGGTATCCTTTCAACAGCATGTGCAATTTCAAAGAATAAGGAGATTAATATCAGGAAAATATATGGTGCATCAAACAATCAGGTTAAGTATATGGCACTATTTGAGTCATTTCTTCTTGTAATAATATCTTTACCTTTGATACTAATATTATCTTATTTTGCATTACCTGTATTTAACAGTTTCTTTGATACAGATCTTAAACTTTTTACATCTGATAAAGGATTGTTTTTAATTGGGATTGCATTTTTAGTAATATTCATAAGCCTTAGTGGTGGATTAAATGCATCCTGGTTCTTTTCAAAACAATCATCAATTAATTTAAGTACTTATCTTAGTGAGACTAAAGTATCAGGTTCCGGTATACAGAAGTTGTTATTATTAGGTCAGATGTTCCTATTTATTTGTTTGGTAAATTCATCCTTTTTTATCTACAAACAGATTGATTATTCGGAGCGGGTTGCTCTATCTTCTGATTCGGATAATTTTCTTTTTATAGGTATTGAGAATCCTGAAAAGATAGATTATAATGACAAAAAGTATGAAAACTTCAATAGATTAGAATCAATTTTAAAAGTATGTGTGAATCATCCATATATTATAGGTGCATCATATATCTATGATCAAATCCCTAAAGCGGACCTGGTATCTACAGGATTTATTAAAAGGAGAGATAGCGATGAGCGAAAATCTATTACCGGTATATCTGTTGAAAAGGGATTCCCTGAATTTATGAACTATAAACTGGTTGCAGGCAGGCACTTTTCAAATAATTATGCAGTCAATGAAATATTACTTAACGAAGCGGCGGTTAAGTATCTTCAGTTGGATGATCCTGTTGGAAACATTATTGAGCAAGATGGAGGAATGGCGGAAATTGTTGGTGTTGTAGAGGACTTTAGTTATCAATCTGCCCGAAAAGAAATACTTCCTTTAAGAATTAGGAAAAACAGTAAGTTTCGTGGCGAGTTTTTTTTAGTTGTGAAATACTTCGAATCAAAGGATAACGAGGTTATTAATTATATTGGCACAGTATTGTCAGATAGATTACCCGGATATAAGATTGAGTATTCATATTACAAAGATAATGTTGCATCTCTCTATATAAATGAGAAAAAGCAATTATCAATTATTTCCGTTGGAATAATTGCTGCTATGATAATTGCAATTTTAGGCCTTATTGCAATTTCTCTTTTTTCAATTCGACAGCGAGTAAAAGAATTTGGTATCAGAAAAGTTAATGGAGCATCTGTATCAGAATTATTATTTATGGTAAACAAGAGCTTCATTAAATGGGTGATTTTTGCCTTTATCTTAGCATGCCCGGTTGTTTATTTTGCTATATCCAGGTGGCTGAATAATTTCGCTTTTAAAACTGAGATCAGCTGGTGGGTATTTTTAATCGGAGGTTTTCTCGCCTTATTTATTACTATTGTTACAATAAGTATTCAGTCATATAAAACCACAATAAAAAATCCTGTTGAGGCACTTAGATACGAATAATGTTCTAAATCTATTGCTGCTTTTTTACCATTGGGTTTGATATTGTAAGAATATCAATCAAATTATTTTTCCAGGGTAAACTTTCAATGCTTTTTCCAGGGCTTCCATAGCCATTTGCAGATCATCTTTTTTCAGAACATATGCAATACGAACCTCTTGCTTGCCTAAGCCGGGAGTGGCGTAAAAGCCGGAAGCGGGGGCAAGCATTACGGTTGAGTTCTGATATTCGAAATCACTAAGCAGCCATTGTGCGAATTTGTCGGCATCATCCACAGGAAGGTGAGTAATGGTATAAAAAGCACCACCGGGCATTGGGCATATTACTCCTTCCATTTTATTTAATGCCTCAACCATGAAGTTGCGGCGTTCAATGTATTCATTATATACTTTCTTAAAATATTCATCCGGTGTATCAAGGGCTGCTTCACCAACGATTTGTCCTAACCCTGGAGGACAGAGCCGTGCCTGTGCAAACTTCATAGCCGATTCCATGATCTCCTTGTTTTTGGATACCATAGCGCCAATCCTTACTCCGCATGAACTATAGCGTTTGGAGATAGAATCTATCATTACTACATTTTGCTCAATTCCATTGAGATGCATAGCCGAAATATGTTCTTTCCCGTCATAGCAGAATTCACGGTAAACCTCATCTGAAAACAGGTATAGATCATGCTTCTTTACGATATCCCTCAGTTTTTTCAGTTCATCACGTGAGTAAAGATAACCTGTAGGATTGTTGGGATTGCATATAAGGATCCCTTTTGTTTTGGGAGTTATTCTTTTTTCAAATTCATCTATTGGAGGAAGAGCAAACCCGTTTTCAATCGTGGAGGTTACAGGCTTCACTATGATACCGGTTGTAACTGCAAATCCAATGTAATTAGCATATAATGGTTCCGAGATAATAATTTCATCTCCCGGATCCAGACAAATCATCATGGCAAATGTAATAGCTTCAGACCCGCCGGTGGTGATCATTAACTCGTTATGATCCACATTAATATCAATATTCCGGTAATATTCAGCCAGCTTTCGGCGATAAGACTCATTCCCGGCGGAATGACTGTATTCCACAACTGTGAGGTCCATGTTTCGTACAGCGTCCAGTGCTATTTTAGGGGTAGGTATATCAGGTTGTCCAATATTTAGATGGTACACTTTTCTTCCTTTTCTTTTGGCTTCTTCAGCATATGGTGCGAGTTTTCTGATGGGTGAAGCCGGGATTATTTTTCCTTTTTCTGAAATAGCAGGCATAGTAATATTTTTTAAATTAATAGTGCAAATTTAATTGGAATATTGCAATATTACTATGTTAAACAATATTTCCCGGGTGTTAATAACATAATCGACGGAGTATAAGGTACTGAAATGCGAATAAAATTTATATTTTTACATCTTTATAACTTTTAACTTTTCTATGAATATTTCTTCGAAATACAACCCGGCACCAACAGAGGAAAAATGGTATAAGTACTGGATGGAACATGGTTTTTTTCATTCCGTACCGGATACAACAAAAGAACCTTACACAATAGTAATACCACCCCCGAATGTTACCGGAGTTCTGCATATGGGACACATGCTTAACAATACCATACAGGATATTATGGTACGAAGAGAGCGGATGCTGGGTAAAAATGCACTTTGGGTCCCCGGAACGGATCATGCATCTATTGCTACGGAAGCGAGGGTGGTGGCAAGGTTAAGAGAAAAAGGGATAAAGAAATCAGATCTCTCACGTGATGAATTCATGGAACATGCCTGGGAATGGCGAAATGAGCATGGGGGTATTATCCTGGAGCAATTAAAAAAACTTGGCGCCTCGTGTGACTGGGAAAGGACCAAATTTACCATGGATGATGATATGTATGAGAGTGTTATTGATGTTTTTATTGATCTGTTCAGTAAAGGTTTTATTTACCGGGGGGAAAGAATGGTAAACTGGGATCCACAGGCTAAGACTGCTATTTCTGACGAGGAGGTGATATTTAAGGAGGTGGACTCAAAGCTATATTATTTCAGATACAAGATTGACGGGGAAGATAAGTGGCTTGAGATTGCTACAACACGACCTGAAACTATACTTGGTGATACGGCAGTTTGTGTTCATCCTGACGATGAGCGGTTTAAAGATATGCATGGGAAGAGGGTACTAATACCGTTAGTTAACAGGTCTGTTCCAATAATTACCGATGAGCATGTTGATCCGGAATTTGGTACCGGGGCACTGAAGATCACTCCTGCCCATGATGAGAATGATTATGAAATTGGCAAGAAACACAATCTTGAGATCATTGATATTTTTAATGATGATGGAACACTTAATGAGAATGCACAGCTTTTTATTGGTGAGGACCGCTTTAAGGTTAGAGATAAGATAACGAAAAAACTTGATGATGAAGGATATCTTGTAAAGGTTGAAGATTATGTAAACAAAGTGGGATATTCTGAGAGGACTGATGTAGCTATAGAACCTAAACTGTCACTTCAATGGTTCCTGAGGATGAAAGAATTGGCGCAGCCAGCGCTGGAACATGTGATTAATGACAATATAAAAATATACCCAAAGAAATTTAAAAATACTTACCGTTACTGGATGGAAAATGTGAGGGACTGGTGCATATCGCGGCAGTTATGGTGGGGGCAAAGGATACCTGCTTACTATATTGAAGGAGAAGATATTTTTGTGGTTGCAAAAACCCGTGAAGAGGCATTGATTATAGCTAAGGATAAAACAGGTAATACCGGTTTGAAAGATAGCGATCTAAAACAGGATGAGGATGTATTGGATACCTGGTTCTCATCGTGGTTATGGCCCATTTCGGTTTTTGATGGTATAAGGAATCCCGGTAATGAGGATATCAGGTATTATTATCCTACAAACGACCTGGTAACGGCGCCGGAGATACTGTTCTTCTGGGTTGCCAGAATGATAATTGCCGGGTATGAATATTTGAATGAAAAGCCCTTCAAAAATGTTTACCTTACAGGCATAGTGCGTGATAAGATGGGGAGGAAGATGTCAAAGTCGCTGGGTAACTCGCCTGATCCGTTGGAGTTGATAAAGAAATATGGCGCTGATGGTGTAAGGGTTGGAATGTTATTGTGCTCACCGGCTGGTGGTGACCTGCTGTTTGATGAAAATCTACCTGTGCAGGGCAGGAATTTTTGTAATAAAATATGGAATGCATTCAGACTTGTTAAAACATGGGAGGATGATGAGGATCTTAACCAACCTGATGCATCTGTAAAAATTATTCAATGGTTTGATGCGAAGTTAAATGAAGCAATAAAAACGCTGGAAAAGCAATTTACACAGTATCGTTTGTCCGAAGCATTGATGACTGTATATAAATTATTCTGGGATGAATTTGCTTCATGGTATCTTGAGGTCATCAAACCCGCTTATAAGCAACCCATAGACAAATTAACGTATGAATCTACCATTGAGTTTATGGAAAAACTCATTAAGCTTCTGCATCCTTTTATTCCGTTTATTACCGAGGAGATATGGCAACTTATCAGGGACAGGAAAGATGGAGAAAGCATTATGTTATCAAAGATGCCCGGGGCATTATCGTACGACAAATCGCTTGTTAGCAGGTTTGAAAAAACCAAAGAAACAGTAAGTGCCATAAGGACAATCAGGAAAGGAAAGAATATTCCTGTTAAAGAGCCCATGACTCTGCTGGTTAGGGAAAATGAAGAAAACTATGATAACCGTTTTGGTGAAGTATTGAAAAAGCTGACTAACCTGTCAGACATACAATTTGCTGATGAAAAGTCCAAAAATGTTGCCTCTTTTATAGTGAAAACCACAGAATATTTTATTCCACTCAGGGATAAGGTGAATGTGGAGGAAGAGCTTGAAAATCTCAGGAAGGAACTTAATTATTCAAAAGGCTTTCTGGCCACGGTGATGAAAAAATTAGACAATGCTCATTTTATTCAGAACGCGCCGGAGAAAGTGGTAAATATGGAAAAGACCAAGAGAGCGGATGCTGAGTTGAAGATCAAAACACTGGAAGAAAGAATCGCGGAATTAAAATAATAGTTACAAAGACTTATTCATATGAAAGACAATGAAATTGCTCTTAATCCAAATGAACTGGTACAATTTATCAAGAAAAACCCGGCAGAATTTACTAAAGATGATCTAATCGGGTTTATTGAAGCCAGAGGAATTAAGATGATGAATTTTCGTTATGCTGCTGAGGACGGGAAATTAAAGTCATTAAATTTTGTTATTTCAAGTCTGGAACATCTTGATTCAGTGCTTACAGCCGGAGAACGCGTTGACGGGTCGAGCCTGTTTTCGTTCATCGAAGCCGGCTCGAGTGATCTGTATGTAATTCCCATGTATAAAACAGCATTTTTAAATCCTTTTACAGAAGTGCCAACATTGGAGATCCTTTGTTCATTTTATAATAGTGAAGGGAAGCCACTTGAAAGCTCACCTGAATATATATTACAAAAAGCGCACAAAGAATTCAGGGATAAGACCGGTTATACATTCAAGGCACTGGGCGAACTGGAATATTATGTTAATTCAGTTAAGGATGACTTGTATCCGTTGTTTAACCAGAAGGGTTATCATCAGTCAAAACCATTTGCCAAGTTTGAGGATCTTCGGGTGGAAGCACTTGAATTGATTGCTGCGGCCGGATGCAAAATAAAGTATGGGCATTCGGAGGTTGGAAGTTTTTCGACAGAAGACGAGAATTTTGAACAACATGAAATAGAATTCCTGCCTGTTGATGCCGAAGATGCAGTTACCCAAATGTTGATAGCAAAATGGATACTCAGGATGCTGAGCTATGAATATGGTGTAGAGGTTAGTTTTGCTCCTAAGATTATTATTGGCAAAGCAGGCAGCGGTTTGCATATTCATATGATGCTGGAAAAGGATGGGGTAAACAAAATGGTTGAAAATGATCAGCTTAGTGATGTAGCCCGGAAAATGATAGCCGGTATATTAGATGTTGCTTCTGCACTTACAGCATTTGGAAATACTGTTCCCACTTCCTATCTCAGGTTGGTTCCCAACCAGGAAGCTCCTACTAATATTTGCTGGGGTGACCGGAACAGGTCGGTATTGGTAAGAGTTCCATTGGGTTGGAACAATACAGGAAATATGATAAATGAAGTTAATCCCATGTGTCCGGAGGAAGAAAACCCCCGGTTAAACAAACAAACTGTGGAATTTCGTGCTCCGGACGGTTCGGCAGATCTTTATAAACTTCTGGCGGGTTTGATAATAGCAGCACAACATGGAATTGAAATGGAAGGAGCACTTAAAATGGCTGATGAACTTTATGTGGATGTGAATATTTTTGATGAGAAATATAAGGATCAATTGGTAAAACTTCAGCAACTTCCTTCCTCATGCCGGGAATCAGCAGAGGCACTTGAGAAACACCGGAAACTGTTTGAGCAGAATAACATATTCCCTGCAGGAGTGATTGATGATGTTATTGAAAAACTAAAATCATTTAATGATAAAGATCTTAGTGAAAGATTATATGGGAAAGAAGAGGAACTTCGTATGATTATTTTAAAATATATTCATTGCATGTAGGAGTTAAAAGGAGAAAATGAGAAAAGAGACGATAGAACAATAGAACGATAGAACAATAGAACGATAGAACGATAGAACGATAGGAGAAGAGGAGAAAATGAGAAGAGGAGATAGGAAGTTATGTTATTATTATAGAAAAGTATCTTTTTTGAGATTTGCTGATTGTATACTGGCATTCAATTCAAATCCGATTAAGATTGAAATTGAATTAAAATACAGCCATATCAGAACGACCATCAGCGAACCTATAGATCCATACAATTTATTAAATCTTCCGAAATTATTTACAAAATATGACACTCCGACAGAGGACAAAATAAACAATAATGTAGCAACGATTGAACCAACGGAAAAAAATCTCCAGTTTTTTCGTTTAGCCGGGGCAAAATAATAAAGGAAAGAAATAGCAAAAAAGATGAGAGTGATAATAATTATCCATTTTGCTATTTGGGCAATGTAAAACACCAGGTCCTTTTCAATAATCTCTAAATCAACCAGTTTCCCGATAATTGTATTACTGAAGATAATTATTGCTACTGCAATTGTAAGTAAGATAGTAAGCACAAAAATCAGGATAAGGGAAATTTTTCTCTGGTTTATCCAGTTTCTTATTTCCAGGTGATGCTGTGAAATATTAAAAGCATTTATAAGGCGATGCATTCCGGTACTGGAAAAAGAAAGTGTAACAAAAAACATAATTATCAGTAAGCCACTGCTTTTTTCAGTTATTACCGAGATAAGTGATGTTTCAAGAAAATTGTATGCGTTTTCAGGAAGTATTTGCTGAAAAAGCTCTAAAAGTCCGGTCTGGAAATTTTGAATTGGAATAAAGGGGATAAGTGAAAAAAGAAAGATTGTAGTAGGAAGGATTGCAAATAAAAGGCTGAAAGCAATCGCAGATCCTCTTGTATCCATTGATCCTCTTTTAAACCCATGGAAGAAATATGAAATTACATAATAAATGGGAATATGCTCAAATCCCGGAAGACTAATCCTTTTTACTTTTTTTATGAAACGATACCCCAGATCTTTAATGACCCTGTTGATTTTTTTATTAATTAAACCGGCTATTTTCAAAATTTATTAATTAAGAGCTTTAAGACTCATATCCAAACTATGTATCTGGTGTGTTAAAGCACCAACTGAAATATAATCCACTCCACATTCAGCATAATCCAGGATGGTTTCAAGTGTAATTCCCCCGGACGATTCCGTTTCATATTTTCCATTGATCAGTTCAATAGCTTTACGGGTATCGTTTAATGTAAAATTATCAAGCATTATCCTGTTTATTCTACCGGTTTCAAGTATTTCCCTGAGCTCATTAAGATTTCTGGCTTCAATTTCAATTTTAAGATTTTTTCCAATACTTTCAAGGTAAGTATGAGTAGAATTAATGGCTTTCTTTATTCCTCCGGCGAATTCAATATGGTTATCTTTAAGCATAATCATATCAAAGAGGCCCATTCTGTGATTCTCACCACCACCGGTTTTGACTGCCATTTTTTCAAAAACCCGAAGTCCTGGAGTTGTTTTCCGGGTGTCAAGAACTTTGGTTTTTAGCCCTTCCAGTTTCTTTACATATTTATTTGTTGTAGTGGCTATCCCACTCATACGTTGCATAAAGTTTAAAACAAGTCTTTCGGATTGAAGTATAGAAAGCACTTTTCCTGAAACAACAAATGCGACATCTCCGTTTTTAATTTTTGCACCATCTGCAAGAAACACTTCCAATTCAAGTGCGGGATCTATTTGGTGAAATACCATCATCGCCACATTTATGCCGGCAAGAATTCCCTGTTCCTTTACTAAGAGATGTGCCTGTCCAATTGTTTTTTCAGGGATACATGAGATGGATGAATGATCACCATCGCCAATATCTTCGTTAATAGCTAATTTTATTTGTTCACTCAGGTTTTTTGGGTTCATGTTCCTTTTCTATTCTGAGTTGGTGGATTAACAGTTTTCCCTCTCTGGTTTTCAGAAGGAAATAAACACGAAAGGTTGTATTATCTGTAACAAGTTCAGCAATGGAGTATTTTGAATCTTCTTTACCTCCCTGGTGAAGGATAGTAAATTTTTTTGGAGAATAGGTTTTAAAAAAATCCCTCAATATTCTTTCGGCCTGAGTTTTGCTGTAAATATCTTCGTTCTTGAGGACAACAAGTTCTATATTTGAGTTAAAATATTTTGCCAGTTCAATCGAATTGCCGGCTTTAAAGGCAAGCGAAATTCCTTCCGGAATTCCCTGAGGGTTTGAATAGACCATAATATCAATACCGGCAAAAAAAATTAACAATACGAATATTTTGCGAAATCCGATCATTTTGAGTAATCTTAAAATGTATTTAAACTGATACAAAAAATACGCCAATCAGTTTTCTGCAATTTAGTAAAATTTAGTTAAAGTTATAAATGTTATTCGATCAATGAACAATTTAAATGTGATATTACGAAAATACAGGTTAGCTACTTTATATCTTTTAATCGGAGTTGCCCTTTTTACGGGTGGACAATGGACAGAAAACTATCTTGTACGGGAGGGGGATGATTCTTACCTGATTAAGCGGTTTGAGAAGACATTTAACAAGAAAGAAAAATTTCTGGACGAAATTCTCGATCAGGTTGTGAAGGATGCAAATACAGATAAGCAGATATTTAATCAGGAAGAAATAACTAAGTTGAACAAAAAGAATATAGCTGTTCTTTTATATAATAATGACAGCCTGGTTTTCTGGTCGGATAATTCTTTCAAAATTCCGGGGAAAAGTGATAAGATTGAGCAATCCGTTATTTTTCTTCAAAATGGGTGGTATTTTAAAAAAAGCAAGCACACAGGGAATAAAACAGTAATAGGTTTAATACTTATAAAAAGTAAATTCAATTATGAAAATCAGTTCTTAAAAAACAAATTCCCCAATGAGTATCATTTGCCATCATGTTATATGATATCTAAAAATGATTCGGTTGATGGAGGAGCAATACATGCCTTAAATGGCGTAATCCCATTTTACTTAACAAAGGATAAAAGTGTTGTTTGTTATGGGAGTATAGTATATTACATTTCTTTGGTTTATCTAATTGCCTTATTATTTATACTTTTATTTTTAAGAAAAATTCAACAAAACCTGATAAGTAAAAAAGCAAAAACATGGGGGCTTTTTATTATGTTTTTGTTATTAATAATGGGATATTTGTTTTTTATAAAAGTAAAATTTTCGACATTTTGCTTTTCCCTTGATCTGTTTTCTCCATATTATTGTTCGCTCTCGGAATATATTCCTTCTCTTGGTGAGCTTTTCCTTCTATCCCTGTTTACGTTTTTCTTTTCTTACAATTTTTTTAAGGATTTTAAACTATCATTAGAAACGGGTAAGACAAAATTCATTATCAGGTTAGTTACCGGTTGGGGTTGGTTACTAATTACATCTGCAGTTTTTATAATCATCTTTTCAATCTTCAGGAGTCTTATTATAAATTCGATTATACCCTTGGAATTCAGTAAGATACAGCACTTTGCTTTTAATAGTTTTGTCGGTCTGATTTCCATTTGCTTACTGGTAATTTCTGTTATATTACTTATCGGGAAAATAATTTATTCTATTAATGACATACTTAATTTATATTGGCTGATAACCGGATTATTTATCTCTTTGATTGTTTTTTTGATTGCCGGGCTCATATCCGGCACCGGTGTTTTTATAATGCCCGCAGTTTTTTTCCTGATTATGGGTTTAACGGGGATTTTGTGGTTGCATTTCGGATTTACACCATTTAATTATCTGGTGGTTTTAGTTTTTATTATGGGCGTTTTTTCAACAGTCTTATTGATAAATACTAACCACCTTAAAGAAATGGAAAACAGAAAAGTGGTTGTTGTAGGTTTAGGGCCTGAAAGAGATCTGGTGGCTGAGTGGTTCTTTAAAGATTTGGACACAGAGATACAAAATGATCAGCAAATTGTTGAAATATTGGAAAAAGAGACATTTTCTGCCGGAGACGAGGATGAAATATATGACATCCTGAAAAACAAGTACTTTAAGGGATTCTGGGAAAAATATGATCTTTCTACTGTTATTTGTCATGAAAATTCCGGGCTTATTGTCAATGGTCAGGAAAAGGATAATTGTTTCAGTTTTTTCAATGAATTATTGGAAAGGGAAGCCAAGCCGTTAAGTGAAACCGGCTTTACCTATTTGGGATTAACCGCCGGCAGGATACGATATTTTGGAGCATTTTATTTTTTATGCGAACAAGACAGTAAGAAAAACGGGCTGTTTATTGAATTAAATTCCAAAATCAGTTATACTCAGCAGGGTTACCCGGAATTATTGTTAGATGAAGAATTAATCAGAGATCTGGAATTAAAAAATTATTCGTCTGTAAAGTATTATAAGGGAAAACTAATTAGCCAAAGTGGAGAATTTCCATATAGTCTGGCTTTTTCTGATAACACAAACGAACAGGAATTCGAATTTGCATATTTTGGCGGGTATGAACATCTTATTTATCGTATTGATTCACAAAATATTATTATTATTGGGAAACCCAGGATAACATTTGTAGATTATCTTATTACATTTTCATACCTGTTTGTTTTACTGATTGTTTTGTTATACTTCGCCAGAGTATTAATACAGTTACCTGATATAACCAACTCAAAGCAATTTGATTTTAAAAGTAAAATACAATGGTCTATGTTTTTAATACTGATTATCTCCTTATTGTCAATTGGTGGTGGTGCAATTTATTTAAGCATACAGCAATATAAAATTGAACATTTTAACAACCTCAGTGAGAAAATGCAGTCGGTATATGTTGAACTGGAGCACAAATTCAGTTTTGAAAATTCGCTTGATTCAGAATGGAGTTCTGATCAATATCCAACTCTGGACGATTTGTTACGAAAATTCTCAAATGTATTTTATTCGGATATTAATTTGTATGACAGTGTTGGAAATTTGTTGGCTACTTCGCGTCCTGAAATATTTAATGAAGGTTTAATTGGTAAAAAAATGAATATGGAAGCCTATAATGGGCTGAAGGTAAACAAGATGACTGAATTTGTTCATGACGAGGCAATTGGTGACCTGCATTATGTGTCGGGTTATGTACCTTTTACAAATTATGAAAATAAGTTGCTGGCATATTTAAACCTGCCCTATTTTTCACGTGAAGAAGTTCTTGCAGGTGAAATTTCAAAATTGGTGGTTGGGATTGTAAATTTTTCAGTAATGCTTATCTTACTTATAATGGGTCTTGCAGTTTTTATCTCAACCAGGATAACCAATCCTCTTAGGATGATACAACGGGAGTTCAGCAGGATCGAATTGGGAAAGGAAACAAGAATTATTCACTATAAGAGTGATGATGAGATTGGCAGTCTTATTAGTGAATATAACCGTATGGTTAAAGAGCTGGCAAGAAGTGTTGAGATGCTTGCAAAATCTGAGAGAGAATCTGCATGGAGAGAAATGGCAAAACAAATTGCTCATGAGATAAAAAATCCTCTGACACCTATGAAGCTTAGTGTTCAACAACTTCAGAAGGCATGGGATGATAAATCTCCTAAATGGGATGAATATTTAAATAAATTTTCAATTAACCTGATTGAACAAATTGAACATTTATCATCCATTGCATCGGAATTTTCCAGTTTTGCAGAAATACCTAAATCAAAAGGTGAAGTGATAAATGTTATAAACAAAATAAAGAAATCGGTTGAATTGTTTTCTAACGAAAGAAACATCGATTTTATGTTAAATCTGAATAGTAATAATGAGGTGTTTATTTATTTTGATAAAGAAAAAATGGTTCAGGTTTTTTTAAATCTGATTAATAATGCAATCCAGTCAATCCCGGAGGACAGAAGTGGCAGAATTACAATAACCCTGGATGTCTTTGATAAGAAAGTTATTATTAAAATCGCTGATAATGGATCCGGAATACCCCCAAAAATTGGTGATAAACTCTTTGAACCTAATTTTACAACGAAAACCAGTGGAATGGGATTGGGATTAGCTATTGTAAAAAAAATTATGGAAGATGCAGGTGGAAGGGTATGGTATGAAACAGAGATTGGAAAAGGGAGTACTTTTATTATTGAAATGCCTTTATATTTGCCGGGTACCCCCCCCCGGATTCAGATTAACCAAAAAACTTATAAAAACAGAATGAAACCTGCTGTTAGTAATTAGAGAAAAACAACTTTCTTCTGTTTTTATCGTATACAGTTACATTAACAATATTGCAGTAAGATTGTATCAACGATAATCATACGGATGAGTTATGAAATAAGTAATATTTATCTATATTTGTTCCATATCATACACGGTTTTTTTTACTAAATGGCAAAAGATATTTTCAAGCAAAGCTTAATTATTTTTTTTCTTTTTTTCTTTTCATTTTTGTTTTCCTATTTCGGGAAAGCACAAACATCTATTTCGGGTATTGTTAACCGCTATATTGATGTTACCGCCATAATTGATGCAGATGAACTGACAGTTAGTGATGCTTTAGCCTTCAGCCCCGGTGATACGGTTTTATTGATACAGATGAAAGGTCTTGCAATAAACAATACAAATGATCTTAGTTTTGGGTCAAGACAAAATGTATATTCAGCCGGTAAATATGAAATAATAATAATAGCTTCTATAACAGGTACCAATATTACTTTTGCCAGTGATATGACCAATTCTTACGATACAAATGGGCATATGCAAATGGTCAGAGTTCCCGGGTATGATAATGCAAGGGTAACAGGTAATATTACATGTCCTGAATGGGATACAATTTCCGGTACCGGTGGTGTGGTAGCGTTGATAGTTGGAAACAAACTTTCTTTGGAAGCAGATATAGATGTTACAGGCAAGGGGTTCGGAGGGGCTGTGCCCTATACTACTTCAAATGTTTTGTGTACAACAAATACCGATTTCTATTTTCCTGCCAGTTCGGACAGTGCAGGATATAAAGGAGAAGGAGTTGTAAGTTATGCCCTGGACAATACTCAACCGCTGGATGGAGATTTTGCCAAGGGAAGAGGGGCCTATTTTAACGGAGGAGGAGGAGGTAATGGTAAATATTCCGGCGGGGGCGGTGGGGCCAATGGAGGTTCCGGTGGTTTAGGTGGAAAACAATATGAGCCTTGTGGAATTTTAGATGGAATTGGCGGTATTGGAGGGAGAGCCATTCCTAATGAAATAGGTGGTTTTGATACAGATAAACTGATTTTTATGGGAGGCGGTGGAGGGTCTTCTACCCAGCTTGCTGATGGAGATGGAACTACCGGTGGTAATGGAGGAGGTATTATAATTATTTTGGCAGATACTGTTATAGGAAACGGAAATTATATTAGGGCAAACGGTCAGACTGTTGTTGATATTACAAATAATACAGGAGGTGCCGGTGGGGGCGGAGCCGGGGGAACTATACTGCTTGATGTTAAAGGTTATAAAGGGTCAACATTGAATGTTCAGGCTTCGGGTGGTAATGGCGGTTGGTCAGGAGCAATAGCAGGTTATTGTACAGGTCCGGGAGGAGGAGGAGGAGGAGGTATAGTCTGGTATTCACAGGTTGTATTGCCTGCAGAAGTTAATTTAAATGTTAATGGAGGTGCAGCCGGAATCAGTAATTGTACTTTCTGGGGTCA
Organism: Bacteroidales bacterium; assembly: GCA_021163295.1. GTDB lineage: Bacteria > Bacteroidota > Bacteroidia > Bacteroidales > VadinHA17 > JADFUQ01. The sequence continues at coordinate 26,110 of JAGGXD010000169.1, read as the reverse complement.
GTCACAAGGAAATATTGGTACCACTGTTGCTAATTTAAAAGTACCTCTCACTGGGTTTTTATTTAATTCAATATTTTCAATCCAGTCGGAGGCACTAAACGATACTATATGCGAGGAGGATATTCTTCCTGAACTTTTGGGAACAGAACCACGTGGGGGCACAACTCCCTATAAATACAAGTGGGAAAGCAGTAATGACAACTCAACATGGATTATTGACCTGGATTATGGGGCTGGCGGAGAGGATTATAATCCTCTTTCAGTAATGATTGATACTACATATTACCGGCGTACGGTGAAAGATAATTCAGCCCCTGTGATTGAAGACATCAGTAAAACAGTTACAATAATAGTCCAGCCTAAAATTGAACAGAACTCTCTGAGCTTTGATACTATAATCTGTCTGAACCAGATGCCAAATCCAATAATTCCTGAATTCACTTCACCAATTGGCGGCGATGGCATATACTCATATTTATGGGAACAGAGTACTGACGGGATAACTTTTGCTGATGCACCAAATGTGAATAATACTAGTATTTATCAACCCCCTGTTCTTTCTGTAGCTCAAACTTACTATTACAGGCGGACTGTTTATTCAGGGAAATGCTCACATATAAGTGATACTGTAACAATAACTGTTTTACCCTTAATATCAAGCAATACTATTTCTGCTGATCAAACAATTTGTCAGGGTAGTGTTTTCGATACACTTGCCGGCACTGATCCGGCAAATGGTGATGGGACATATACATATAAGTGGATAGAAAGTATTGATGGAAATACATGGGGCAATGCATATGGTCCCGGAGCGGGTAAAAATTATTCGCCTGATACTACTTCATCTGATTTTCCGGGTACTCTCTTTTTTAAACGGGTTGTTTATTCCGGATTAAGTGATTGTTGTGTTGATACGAGTAACAATGTTACATTGATTGACTGGCCTAAACTTGAGAATAATTCCATTAACACAGATCAGGTGATATGTGAAGGTGACGATCCGGTAGCAATTTCCGGTCTGACCCCAACAGGGGGTAATGGTGTTTATACTTACCAGTGGCAGGAAAGAAGTGGTGTTGCTGCATGGAGCGATATTGGTTTGGATGCAATTGATTATGATCCGTCAAATCTTTCAGATACAACCTTTTACCGTAGAGTTGTTGATTCTGATGTATGTACCGATACAAGTAATATCGATACTATCCCGGTTCATCCCTCAATTCTTTACAATAACATTTTAACCCTTGGTGGTTTAACAGACACAACAATTTGTGAGGGTGCATTGCCGAATTCTTTGACAGGTGAACAACCAGGTGGTGGAATAGGTATCTATTCTTATATTTGGAAAGAGAGTACAGATGGTTCTTCATGGTCAGCAGCAGATGGCACTTATACCAATATAGATTATTCACCGGGAAACCTGATAGATACTACATTTTACAAACGGGAAGTTTTTTCAGGAGTTTGTGCAGATATGAGTGTAGTAATTGATATAAATGTTTTGCCTGCTCTCGGTAACAATTCTGTTTCATCCGATCAGACCATATGTTACAATGCTGTGCCTGACCGGATTGATGGAGTTTTACCCACTGGAGGAGATGGCGGTTATACATACCAATGGGAAGAAAGTACGGATAATGTAACATGGAACCCGGCATCCGGTACAGATAATGAACAAAACTATCAGCCCGAAGCACTTTCAATACCAAAATTTTTCAGACGGGTGATATTTTCCGGTGCTGTTGATTGTTGCAGTGACACTTCAAATGTAGTCTCAATTACTATTAATTCTCTGCCCACAGGAGTACTTGTAAGTTTGGTTGATACAATCTGCAAAGGTTCGAATGTTGCTCTTACTGTGAACCTTACCGGGGCATTACCATGGGATTTTACTTATTCTGACGGAACTTCAAGTTTTGATGAGAATAATGTCTCAAATTCAACCTATAGCTTCAATGTTAGTCCTGATAATTCCTCCCCTTACACTTTATCATCAGTAACAGATGATAACGGATGTATAGCAACAAGTCTTACCGGAACTGCTAATATTACGGTTTACGAAATTCCTGTTGCAAATGCCGGAGAAGATGATGAAATTTGTGAGCTGGTTTATACACTTGATGCTGTTCCCTCAGTTGGTTCAGGGTTGTGGACATATTCGACAGTTCCTGTGTTAAGTGCTACTGATAATACACAGGCTCAAAATCAGGTTACTTTATCAGATTATGGTACATATTCTTTCACCTGGACTGAAAGTAACTGGAATTGTATTGATTCAGATGATGTTGAAATTGTTTTCTGGGAATCACCAACACCCGCTGAAGCAGGCGCAGATCAGTTATTGAGTTCTTATGCTAAAGAAACTCTTCTTGAAGGGAATGTCCCCCTGACAGGAGTGGGTGAATGGACGAAATTGCTAAGTGAAAGCGAGAGTATTATTGAAAATCCATTTGAACCAGGTACTCGTGTAAGCAATTTACTTTCAGGAGAATATGAATTTGTTTGGACAATAACCAATGGGGTTTGTCCGGAGGAAAGCGATGCAGTTAAGATTACTGTTAACATGTTATTTATTCCATCAGGGTTTTCTCCTAATGGCGATGAAATAAATGATTTTTTTGAAATAAAGGGAATAAATGATATTTCAAATGAGTTAATAATAATTAACAGTGGTGGCAACGAAGTATACAGGCAAAAGAATTACCAGAATGACTGGGATGGTACTTATAAAACCGGGGAAGAATTACCTGATGGAACTTATTATTATATTTTCTATATTTATGATACTGATAAACCCAGAGAAGAAAGTGGGTTTGTTGTAATAAAAAGATGAAATATCTATCGGCTATAATATTATTTTTATTAACCACAGTAAGTGGTTTCTCACAATCCTACCCTATTTATTCTCAATATATGATGAATGGGATGGTGTTAAATCCGGGATACACAGGGAGTCGGGGTACGTTTGCACTTTCTTCATCATACCGTAAACAATGGGTTGGCATCGCGGGAGCTCCTGAAATAGAAACTTTCAGTGTACATGCACCATTAAAAAGCGACAGGGTTGCTCTTGGCTTAATGGCTTTTAACGAAAGCATTGGTGTCAAGAACACAACAGGTGTTTTTGTTAATTATGCCTATCACATTCATGCAGGAACCGGTCGGTTATCATTTGGTTTGAAAGGAGGGGTTCATATTTCAAGTGCGGACTTCAGTGGGGTTGAGACAGTGGAAGAAGATCCGGTTTTTACCACCGGTTCATCAAGTTATATATTGCCAAATTTTGGTGCAGGGTTCTATTATTATACTGACAAAGTATTTTTCGGTGTGTCAGTGCCACAGTTGCTAAATTACAGGGAGAAAAGTTCAAGGAATAGTTATGAAATTTACCATAATATTAAGCAGTATAATTTTCTTATTACTTCAGGCGTGTTGATACAATTTAGTAAAGGATTTATGTTTAAGCCTTCATTTCTGATAAAGTATAGTCAGATATCACCATTACAGGTTGATTTGAATGGAAATTTCATTATTAAAGATTTTTTATGGCTGGGAGGATCCTGGAGAATTGATGATAATACTCTTGTAGGTATTGTTGAACTTCAGGTAAATGACCAGTTTAAGATAGGCTATTCGTATGATTATAATACCGGAGTTCTGAATACATTTAATAATGGAACACATGAAATTGTTATTAGATACGAATTCGGGTATAGGGTAAATGCCAGCAATCCGAGATATTTCTAGGAAATGAGTTTTATAAAAAATATCTGTGTAATAGTTTTTATCATTGGATTTACCCTGCCGGGCCAATCACAGGGAAACTATAAAATTGAACTACTTCCTTTTAACTCAGGAATATTCGACGATTTTGCCCCGGTGATTTCTGAGAACGGGATTATTTTCTGTTCAAACCGGAAAAGGAAAACATTGATTAACTATACTACAGTTGAAAATGAGCGCCTTCTGGATATTTATTATGTTAAACAAAAAGACAGTCTAAAATGGGGAAGACCCAAACTGATGTCAGACGATATATCTTCTATTTTCCACGAAGGTCCTGCATGCTTTAATAAGGAAGAAACCATAATTTACTTTACCCGTAACTATAGTGTTGATAAGAAAAAAAGGAAGCAGGACAGCCAGAACAATTTTGGAATTTTTACTGCAAGCCGGTCAGGAGAGAAATGGTCTGTTATTAAACCATTTAAATACAATAATCCCGACTATAATATAGCTCATCCCTCTATCAGCAGGGACGGTAATCAATTATTTTTTGCATCAAATATGCCTGGTGGTCAGGGTAAATCGGATATTTATTATTCATTAAAAGAAAATGGAGAATGGACTAGTCCCGTAAGTCTTGGTCCGGGAGTGAACAGTGAGAGTTCTGAAATGTATCCTTTTGTACATGAGAGCGGAAGGGTGTATTTTGCATCTGACAGAAAATCTTCATTGGGTGGTTTAGATATTTATTATTCACAGTTTGTTGATGGTAAATGGATAAAACCTGTTCAATTAGCTGCCCCTTTTAATTCTCCATCTGATGACTTTGCATATGTTGCTGATGGTTTATTTGAATCCGGTTTTTTCTCGTCAAACAGGGAGCGTACAGATGATATTTTTAGATTTATTTCAATGATACCCAGGTATCCTGATTGTCAGTTGATAAAGAAAATCAGTTATTGTTATGAGATAACTGAAGAAGGAGCGGCAAGGCTTGATACATTGCCTTTTATTTACGAATGGGATCTGGGAGATGGAGAGAAGAAGCGGGGAATAAAGATTGAGCATTGTTTTAAAAACCCAGGAGTATATATGGTGCAATTGAATGTTATTGATTCACTTACAAGGGAAGTGAAGTATAACGAAGCAGCATATCCGATTCAGGTTGATAGAGTTGAACAGGTAATGTTTAGCTCATTAGATACTTGCTATGCGGGGGATGAAGTTGAATTTGACGGAACTGAAACAAATTTCACCAGTTTTGAAATTGCTGAATATCAATGGAATTTTAATGATGGTAATACAGGTATATCTTCTAAAGTAAGCAATCTGTTTTTAGCACCTGGTATCTATAATGTTCAACTAATGGTAATAGGTATACCTGATAAGGATGGGCAAACAAGAACGGAATGTGGATGCAAGAATATTGTTGTTCTTGAAAAACCACCAGGTTAAGTCCGGGTAGATAAGAATTGGCATTATTTTAGTAGATTAGAGTGTGTAAATATTAAAGATTTGTGATGAAGATAGTTTTATTAATTTTATTTTATCTGGGATTTATGATGCCGGATATAATGGGACAACCGGTTCCGGCACGTGATGAGAACATACCTTACCTTATGACATTTGGAGGCGGAGGTAAAAGAGAAACTTCGTGGGGTGACGATGATTTTAGCCAGACATTCTTTTTTGAAATTCCTGAAGAGTTTACCGAACCTGTATATATTCGTGTTTTTGATCCGGATATCGGAGGGAAAACTGACGAAATTAACGGATTTTGGGATACAAAAATGGAATATTCAATTTATGGGGGAAATGGAGCTTTTTCCGACCCTGATGCACGGGAAACTCAACCTAAAGGTAATTACAGAAGCGGTACTTTGCTTGCAACAAAAACATTCGGAGAAGATAAATACTATGATAATAACTGGTATACTTTTGGGCCGTTTAACCCGTCTGAAGGAGAATATTCTCAAAAATATAAGACAAATATATTTAAGATCATAACAGAAGGAAAAGGTGGTGATGATGGAAACTTATACAGGTATTTTCTAAGTACTTCTTTTGATGAAAATATTGATGTTGAAGGGGCTAATGCATTTACCTATGAGTATTCATTCAGGATGTGGAATACAGCCGATAATATTTCACACATATATCCTTTTATTGATGATGATTGTTTATCTGTAAAGCAAGAGAATTTTGACTGGGACAATGATGGCTGGATTAGAATTGTGTCAGTTGTCAGGAAAGGACAAACAGTTAAGGTATCCGGAGAAGATAAGTGGGCGGAAGAAGAATTTAATATCATAGATGAGGAAATCGGCAAATCATTTGATTTTCAGTTCATTAAGCGAAGGACTCCTTTTGTAGTAAAAAATAATAATGTTGTAATATCAGTAAGGAATAACTATGGTGAGTTGTTAAAATTCTATACAATCCCGATTGGTGGTGTACCAAAGTACAAATATGACATTAAAATTCGCAAAATTGAAAAATAGCCGGAACAAGATTCAATATGAATAATCCTTCAAATTTATACTTAAAGCTGCTTTTTGCCTGTTTATTAATATCGTTTTCAGGCGAAGTTAATTCACAGACATACAACTTTAATGAATTTGGTTTAGAAGAGGGGATCTGTGATCGCTATGTTTATACAATTAGCCAGGATAATAATGGTTATTTATGGATTGGAACAGGAGCGGGATTATGCCGGTTTGACGGATTTAAATTCCGTGAAGATTTACTTACTGATAGTATTGCAAGAGGTTCTGTTGTTTCAAGTTATAAAGATCGGCAGGGGAATCTCTGGTTAGGTCATACTGATGGAAGTCTTACTGTTTATAATGGTTCGGATTTTATTCCGGTTAGCATTGAGGAGGGGCAAAAAAACAGGATCAATGATATAATTGAATCGGATGATAGCCTTATATATATTGCTACACAGAGTAATGGTGTTTTGCGAATTAATGCTTCTGACCGGATTCAAACAAAACGACTAAATATTGAAGATAAACTGGTTTATTCAATTGAGCAGTTAAGTGAAGACCTTTTTCTTATTGGTACAAATGATGGTTTGAAAATTTATCGCTTAAACGAAAAAGATACTGTTTCCCTTTCATTCACTTCAATTGTTGAACAAATCCCTGCAACAAAAATTCAATCAATATTAAAAAGCCGGGATAATACAAAAATATGGATTGCTACTGAATACCAGGGTATATATATTATTACACTTAATGCAAAGGATCCCGGGTTTTACCTGGTAACAAAAGCAAATGCTTCTTTTAATCTTGACGGACTAGACATTCAATCACTTTTTGAAGATATTGAAGGCAATATATGGATAAGTACTTTCAGGGATGGTGTGATAAAACTGGTTTATTCACATGATAAAAAAAACTTTGTTAATAAGCAGACCTACAACACTTTGAATGGGATGATTAGTAATGATGTAAAAATAGTTTTTCAGGATAAAGAAGGTAGTATCTGGATTGGCACCTATGGAAACGGAATTGCAAGATTAGCAAATATGGCGTTCACTTTTTACGAATTTGATGAAAATAAGTATGGAAATAACATAACTTCAATTGATCAGTTTCAGGGATCATATTGGCTTGGTACTGATATGGGTGTTTTAAAAACCAGTGATGGCAGGGTAGAGGAATTCTACTCTTCATCAAAATATTTCAATAATGACAGGATTAAAACTTTGTATATTGATTACAAAGGTGATATTTGGATAGGGACCCGTAGTAGTGGGATATACCTGAGGAATTACGAAACCGGTAGTATACACAGGATCTTTTTCTCAGGAAATGATCTTGAGAACTCGATTAATTATATTACAGGATCCGGTGACAAAACCTGGGTGGCTACAAGATATGGTGTTTTCCTTTTTTCAGAAGGAATCCAAAAGCAGCATTTTACTACCAGTGATGGATTGCCTCATAATTCAATAAACCAAATATTTCTGAATAAAGAAGGAAGTGCATGGATATCAACAATTAGCAGACAGCTTTTTTATATATCAAAGGAAGGACAAATAAGAAGTGGCAGGGAGATTGGTAGTTACGGGAGAAATGAATTCAATTCGATCGTACAGGATCAAAACAATTATTTTTGGGCTGCAACTTATGGTAGTGGAGTCTTTTATTTTGCAAATGATTCAATATATAATATAAGGGTTTTCAACGGACTTAAATCAGATTATTGCTATAGTATTCTTTGTGACGATGAGAATAATATTTGGGTTGGTCACAGGAAAGGGTTCAGTAGAATTTCTGCGGATAGCCTGAATATTCATACTTATGGACAGGAAATTGGTATTGTAGCCGGTTGTAATTTAAATTCAATTCTTTATGACCTTTCCGGAGCTGTGCTTTTTGGCACAAACAACGGTTTAATCAAATATAGTTCTAAAGATGATCAAAAAAGTCTCTCCCCACCTGTAAACAATATTTATTCTGTTCGGTTTAATGACAGGGAAATGGATTGGAGAAAAAAGATTGTATTACCATATAATAAGTACAAGATTAATATAGATTTTATCGGAATAAGCTTTAAAAATCCGGAGAAGGTAACATACCAGCATAAATTAGAAAATTATGATCCTGACTGGACTCAAAGAGATTTAACTTCAAATGTATCTTATCCAAGAATTGAAGATGGCAATTATACTTTTAAACTACGGTCATTCAATTCAGAAGATCAAACTACTAAAATACCATTGTCCTTTCAGTTTGTAATTAAAAAACCTTTCTGGAGAACATGGTGGTTTCTTCTTTCTACAGCTGCATTTTTTGTGTTTGGAATGATCGTTATAATAAAAATGCGCGAGCGTAATCAAAAAAAGTTTCAGGCATTTCTTGAGAAAAGTCTTGATGAACGTACTAAGGAAGTAGTTGAACAGAAGGATCAGATTGAAGAAAAGAACAAAGAAATTACAGATAGCATAAATTATGCTCAACGGATACAATCCAGTATACTCCCCTCAGTAAGGTTATTAGAAAATAATTTTGCAGGTTGGTTTATGTTTTACCAACCAAGGGATATTGTAAGTGGTGATTTTTACTGGTTCGATAAAACAGATGATGACAGAGTAATTATTGTCTGCGCAGACTCCACTGGTCATGGCGTACCGGGGGCATTTATGTCAATGATCGGATCAACACTTATTAAAGATATTGTACACCGTGATGGAGTAGATTCTCCATCACAGATCATGTATTTACTTGATAAGGAGATTACTAACACTCTTACCCAGAATATTGATTCTGAAGGATCACAGGATGGTATGGACATGATAGTTTGTGAAATTAATCTGAAAACCAATTATTTACGTTTCTCCTCTGCCATGCGCCCTGTAATTCTATACATGAAAGGTGAGCAATACTATATCAGGGGAAACAGAAGCTCTATAGGTGGTGAAATTTCTGAAGAAAAAATATTTGATGACCAGGAGTTTCAATTATCAAAAGGTGATACAATTTATATGTTTTCCGATGGTTATCCTGATCAATTTGGAGGACCGACAGGTAAGAAATTTAAAATGGTAAGACTAAAAAACATGCTTGATAGTATCCATGAAAAACCCATGTCTGAACAGTATGAGTACATTAAGAATAACTTTGAACTTTGGAAAAGTGAAATGTGGCAAGTTGACGATGTTCTGTTTATGGGGATACGGGTTTAATGAGGTGATGAGGTAATGATAAAACTGATTATCAGTATTTTATGTTGCCGGTAAATATCTTTATTGAATTAGAGCAATTTCCGGGGTTATTTCAACATTGCTCTTATGTAAAGCCCGGTCTAATATAAAAAAGCTGTATCTAATAGTATCATATTCAAACAGAAGATAAATAAAATCGACCTGGATTTCTCCTTTAAGAGCTTTATTCTGTCCTTCTTTTTCAATATATGGGATTCTGTAATTCAGAGGTGTTTCAAGGTCATTCTCAGATACTTCTATGAATTCTCCATTGGTTTTACTAAACAAAGTAAAAAACAGGTTAAAATTGGTGGAATCGGCTGACAGACTATCTGGTTGTGTGAGTCCGATATCCCCGTCACCATCTTCAAAATCAAAAGTCAATTCACCTATTTTCCCTTCATTACCCAGTGCATCAATTGTGTCTATAAGAGTAAAATTTTTGAATGAAATTGATGGGATTTCCGGGAGTGATTCAATCTTCTTACAAGACAAACCACTCAATAACACAGTAATAATAAGGATTAGTATTCTGGCTAAAGCTTTCATTATTGCAAATTTACAATAAATAAACTATTTTTTCCTGAAAAATATTTGAATAGGTACACCTGAAAAGTCAAAACTTTCCCTGATCCTGTTTTCAAGATATCTGCTGTATGGTTCTTTTATCAAACCCGGAAAATTACTAAAGAAAGCAAATGAAGGGGCGTGTGTTGGAAGTTGAGTGACATATTTTATTTTGATGTATCTTCCTCTTGCGGCAGGCGGGGAATATTTATCAATAGCTTTAAGAAGAACATTATTTAATCGGGAAGTTGGGATTTTTTGTTTCCGTTTTTCAAAAACTTCCAATGCTTTCTCCAGAACTTTGTATATCCTCTGTTTGTTAATGGCAGAGATAAAAAGAATGGGAATGTCAGAAAAAGGCTCAAGCTTTTGTTTAATTGCTTTTTCAAACTTTAATGTTGAATGTGTGTCTTTTTCAATAAGGTCCCATTTATTAACAAGAATTACTATTCCTTTATGATTCTTTTTTGCCAGGTTTAAAATATTCAGATCCTGCGATTCAAGACCGCGGGTAGCATCAATCATTACGAGGCAAACATCAGAGCTTTCAATTGCCCTGATAGCTCTCAAAACGGAATAAAATTCAAGATCTTCTATTACTTTTCCTTTTTTTCGTATACCTGCTGTGTCAACCAGGTAAAAATCGTGGTTATATTTTAGATAATGGATAAATATTGAATCGCGGGTAGTGCCGGCTTCAGGTGTAACAATATTTCTTTCTTCTCCAATCAAAGAGTTAAGAAGTGACGATTTGCCAACATTTGGTCTGCCTACAATTGCAAATTTTGGCAGATCATCCTCCGGTTTTTCTTCTTTGATTGTGAAATTTTCTACCAGTGTATCCAGAAGTTCACCTGTTCCTGAACCATTTATTGATGAAATTGAAAATATATCTCCCATTCCCAACTTGTAAAATTCATTGGCTTCATATCGTCTTTGATTGTTGTCCACCTTGTTTACTGCCAAAATTACTTTTTTCCTGGTTTTACGCAGTAGATTTGCAATATCATCATCCAAATCAGTAATTCCGTTGACTACATCCACCATAAAAAGGATAATATCTGATTCTTCAATAGCAAAAAGAACCTGTTTCTTAATCTCTTCTTCAAAAACATCTTCCGAGTTTATAACATATCCTCCAGTATCAATTACATGAAAGCTTACACCATTCCATTCAGACTTGCCATAATGACGGTCACGTGTTACACCGCTTTTTTCATCTACAATAGCCTTTTTCATTCCAATTAACCTGTTGAAAAGAGTAGATTTTCCAACATTAGGTCTTCCAACTATCGCGACAATATTGTTCATTTTCGATATTTATTTTTAAAAAGAAGATATCCCAAATAATTGCTTAGGGTTAATAACCAAATTGTTTTAGTTTTCCGGGAGTGTCTCTCCAGTTCTTGTTTACTTTAACAAATAATTCCAAATATACTTTTTTCCCAAGGAATGATTCAATTTCTTTTCTGGACTCAGTTCCAACCATCTTAAGAGACTCTCCTTTATGTCCGATAATAATACCCTTCTGGCTGTCGCGAAGAACATAAATCACAGAACGTATTTTAATTATGTTCTCTTCTTCAACAAAGTTTTCTACCTGAATTTCAATTGAGTACGGAATTTCTTGTCTGTATTTCTCAAGAATGGTTCCCCGAATTATCTCGGATACGAAAAATCTCTCTGCACGGTCTGTAAGCTGATCTTTAGGATAGTAGGGAGGATTCTCAGGCAGGAAGTGCAAAATACGCTTAAGTAAGTAGTCCAGATTAAAATTTGCTTTTGCAGATAAAGGAATAATTTCAGCATCCGGAAGCAGGGTGTTCCATGTAGTAACCAGTGTTTCAAGCTTTTCCTGTTTTGTAAGGTCAATTTTATTGATTAGTAGTAAAACCGGGACATCTGTATTACCAACTTTATTAAGGTACTCTGAATTCTTATCAGGTTTTTCAACTACATCGGTAACATACAGAATAATATCGGCATCGGTAAGAGCAGTCTTTACCGACTTCATCATGGTTTTCTGCATTTCATATTTTGGATTCAGAATCCCGGGAGTATCAGAATAGATCAGTTGATAGTCCCTGGTGTTTACAATACCGAGTATCCTGTGTCTCGTTGTTTGAGCTTTAGATGTAATTATTGACAATCTTTCACCAACCAGAGCATTCATAATGGTTGATTTGCCTACATTGGGATTACCCAGAATATTTACAAAGCCTGCTTTGTGCACCATAATATCATCTGAAATTTTATTTATAAGACCCCATTTTTAGCATGGCTATTTCTTTCTGTGACAAAAATTTCCATTTGCCTCGTGAAAGATTCTTTTTAGTAAGTCCTGCAAAATAAACACGGTCAAGCTTTTCAACTTTGTATCCGAGGTGCTCAAATATTCTTCTTACTATCCGGTTTCTTCCCGAATGAATCTCCAGACCAACTTGCTTCTTGTCATCAATTTGAGGGTAAGTGATAGCATCAACATGAACCAGGCCATCATCCAGCGTAAGCCCCTCAACAATTTTATCCATGTCATTACCGGTTAAATCTTTATCAAGAAATGCATGATAGATCTTTTTCTTATTATATCTGGGGTGTGATAATACCTTTGCCAGTTCGCCATCATTGGTCAACAGTAATACGCCTGTAGTATTTCTGTCGAGTCTTCCCACCGGATATACACGTTCCGGGCATGCTTTTTTAACCAGATCATAAACTGTTTTTCTGTTTTTGGGATCATCCATTGTTGTAATATAATCACGGGGCTTGTTTAACAGGATGTATATTTTACTTTCTTTAAACAGTTTTTTCCCTTTGTATTTTACTATATCACTCCGGTTAACTTTTATGCCCATTTCAGTAACAATTTTACCGTTTACTGAAATTATCCCTCTTTTTATTAATTCATCCGCATCACGGCGTGAACATAATCCTGTATTGGCTATATATTTATTTAACCTGGTAGTTGTATCTTTTTCAGAATAATTCGTTTTTCTTTTTTGTTTTTCAGATGGTCGTTTTTGACCGTCTTTTTCGGTATTATGCCTGATTGTTTTCATTAAGTTGTTGCAGGATATATAATTTATTGCACAAAGATAGTACTTTTGCAGAAATTAGTTAATTAATGAAGTTGTTCCGGAATATTTGGGGCCAATAACGATAAGCTAAAAAACCTAACCTTTGTAAATTAAAAATTGAAATATGACATTGATAAAATCCATTTCAGGAATTCGTGGAACAATAGGAGGGAAACCCGGTGAGGGGTTAAGTCCGCTGGATATTGTGAAATTTACTGCCGCTTTCGGTACCTGGATAACTAAGAGATCTGATAATCAAAGAATAAAGATAGTTGTAGGCAGAGATGCCAGGGTGTCCGGAGAGATGGTAAACCATGTGGTTAACGGAACATTGATTGCGCTTGGTATAAATGTTGTAAATATTGGTCTTGCAACTACTCCAACTGTGGAACTTGCTGTTCAGGCAGAAAATGCGGATGGAGGAATTATCCTTACTGCCAGCCATAACCCGGGACAGTGGAATGCGCTGAAGTTATTAAATAATAAGGGCGAGTTTATTACGGCTCGTGATGGGGAGGAAGTTCTTGATATTGCGGATAAGGAAAATTTTGAGTTTTCTCAGGCAAATCAGTTGGGGAAAATTACCGCGGATAATTATAATGATTTCCATATTGGAAAAATTCTGGAGCTTGATCTTGTAGACCGAGAATCGATAAGAAATGCCGGACTAAAAATAGTTGTTGATTGTGTCAATTCTGTTGGAGGCATTGTGATCCCTGAATTATTAGAAGCTCTTGGTGTAAAAGAAGTTGTTAAATTATATTGTTCCCCTACAGGGATATTTCCTCATAATCCTGAGCCGGTACCGGAAAACCTGAATGCTATTTCTGAGAAAGTAAAAGAAACCGGAAGTGACCTTGGATTTGTAGTTGATCCTGATGTTGACCGCCTTGCAATTGTTGATGAAAATGGCATGATGTTTGGTGAGGAATATACTCTTGTCGCTGTTGCAGATTATATTCTTAATCATAAAAAGGGGAATACTGTTTCCAACCTTTCGTCAAGCATGGCTCTGAAAGATATTACTGAAAAAATGGGAGGTAAGTATTTTAGTGCAGCTGTTGGAGAGGTGAATGTTACACATGTAATGAAAGAAAAAAATGCTATTATAGGAGGAGAAGGGAATGGGGGGGTTATATACCCTGATTTACATTATGGCAGAGATGCTTTAGTGGGCATAGGATTATTCTTGTCACATCTTGTAAAATCAGGAAAATCATGTTCAGCCCTGAGGGCAATCTACCCTGATTACCATATCCTAAAAAGAAAAATTCAAGTAACATCTGAAATAAATGTTGACCGGTTATTAGAAGAGGTTAGTTCTGATTACAAGGAATTTCCCGTAAACTTAATTGATGGAGTCAGAATTGACTTTTCCAACGGATGGGTTCATTTGAGGAAATCCAATACCGAGCCAATTATCAGAATAATTGCTGAAGGGAAAACATCAGGGGATGCCAGGGAGTTATCAGATGAATTGATGACCAGGATCGAAAAGAAAATATAAATATTCTATCTTTTTGGGAATAAAATGCGTTTTCCAATTGTCAAATACATTTTATAGGGTTGTTAAAAATTGTTAAAGAAAAAGAAACTAATTGAATCGTTCTTATATTCGTGAGTTATTTTTAAATTTTATAAATCACAGTTAAATCTAAATATTTCGTATGAAAAAGCTAATCTATATTTCTGTTGGTATAATTGCAGCTCTGATTATTTCAGTTATCATTTTTAATAAGGTTACAGGTGGTGAAAAGACTGAATACCTTAAAGTAAAAGTTGAAAAGGGTGAATTTGAAATATTGGTTACAACTACAGGAGAACTACAGGCTGAAAATTCTGAAGACATTACCGCACCACAGAAGCTCAGAACCAGCCGCCATCTGCGGTTTGGGCAGATCAAGATACAGGATCTGATCCCGGAAGGGACTGTAGTTGAAGAGGGAGAATATGTAGCAACACTCGATAGGTCTGATGCTCTGAACAGGCTTAAGGATATTGAAGATGAGTTGGAAAAGCAACAATCATCTTATATCAAAACTAAGCTTGACACTATAATCCAACTCCGGAATCTTCGTGATGAATTAATCAACCTTGAATTTGCCATAGAAGAAAAAGAAATAGTTCTTGAGCAATCAAAATTTGAACCACCGGCAACTATACGGCAGGCAAAAATAGATCTCGATAAAGCTCAGCGTGCTTTTGACCAGGCAACGAAAAATTATAAACTAAAAGTACAGCAAGCAGAAGCTGACATGCGCGAAGCGGAGATCAATCTTGCAAAAGAGCAAAGAAGCAGGGATGAAATGCAGGGCGTTATTAATCAGTTTGTAATTCATGCACCTTCACCGGGAATGGTGATATATAAGAAAGAATGGGGAGGCAAGAAAAGAGAAGTAGGTTCGATGATAAGTCCCTGGGATCTTACAGTAGCAACTCTGCCCGATCTTTCTTCTATGATATCAAAAACATATGTTAACGAAATAGATATAAGTAAAATTAAAGTTGGCCAGGAAGTCAGGATAGGAGTTGATGCTTTTCCGGAAAAGAAATACACCGGCATTATAACTGATGTTGCTAATATTGGAGAACAATTGCCTAATACTGATGCTAAAGTATTCGAAGTTGTTATCCAGATCAATGAATCTGATCCAATTCTAAGACCATCCATGACAACCAGTAACAAGATAGTTACAGCAACCTTTGAAGACACATTGTTTGTTCCGCTTGAGACTATCCAGTCAGATGACAGTATCCCTTTTGTTTTTACAACCAAAGGCATAAAACAAGTTGTGGTTCTTGGTCCCTCGAATGAAAATGAGGTGATTATTGAGCGAGGCCTTGAAGCAGGTGATGAAATTTATCTTACTGTGCCTGATGATAAAGATAATTTTAAGCTTCGCGGAGAAGAACTTATTGAGATTATTGAAAAGAAGAAAGAACAGGCAAGGAAAGAGGAAGAAGCTCGTAAGGCAGATAATGGGAAGCAATCTAAGAAGTTCACAAAAGGAATGACAAAAGAACAACTTGATAAAATGAGAAAATCAATGGAAAAAGGAGATATCAGAATTGAGGGGGGAAACCCGGAAGGAGGTAAATCGTCAGTGAAGGTAGTTGTTAAGAAGGAAAGTAAATAAACCGAAAAAAATCCATTCGATTTTGTTAATAACAAAACCGAACTAATGAACCGAACCCCGATATAATCGGTGTGTGCTATCCCGACAATGTCGGGACTGGCTATATGACCATTGAAAATAAATTTATTAACATATGAAAAGATATTTTCATGATATAGTTATTGCCCTGGAGTCAATCCTTGCCAATAAACTAAAATCTATTCTGACTGCCCTTGGTATAATTTTCGGCGTGGCTGCAGTAATAAGCATGCTGGCTATTGGTAACGGGGCACAGCAGGAGATCCTGAACCAGATAAAAATGGTTGGTGTAAATAATATTGTTATTAATCCTATTGTGCAGGATGAAAGCAGTAGTGAAGAAAATGGTGATAAGGAGCAGCAGTCTAAATTTTCCAGAGGATTAACTTTGCTTGACGCTGAATCAATATATAAAATTATGCCATCAGTTAAAATGATAAGCCCTGAGATTGTTCTTAATTCCTTCGTAATGCAAAAAGGTAAAAGATCGGCTGCAAAACTTTTAGGTGTTTCAAACGATTATTTTGAACTTTATAATCTGGAACTGGCCTCAGGTACCTTTTTTAATGATTATCATGAAGATCATGGCATACAGGTATGTGTTATCGGAGCAAATATTAAATCAAAATTTTTCAGCGATGAAAATCCTGTAAATAAGTATATTAAATTTGGACATATATGGCTAAAAGTGATTGGTGTACTGGAGAGAGGAAATTTTAACCTGACCGCATATGAAAACACTGGTGTAAATGTTTATAATGATAATATTTATATCCCTGTGAAAACAATGCTTTTGAGATATCAAAACAGAGCCCTTGTAAATTCAAAAATGTTCTCCGGATCAGGCACTTCAATTATTGCAGGATTCGGGTTTATGTCAATACGTAGCAGTACCCCCGGAGAAAACACTTATTCAAATTATAATCAACTGGACAAAATTATTGTTCAGGTTGAAGAAACAGAACAACTAAAGTCAACTACTGAAGTGCTTAGCAGGATGATCCTCAGGCGGCATTCGGAGGTTAAAGATTTCGAGATAATTGTACCGGAGTTGTTATTAAAACAACAGCAGCGAACAAAAGATGTTTTTAATATTGTCCTGGGGGCTATAGCAAGTATATCTTTGGTAGTGGGAGGAATAGGTATTATGAATATTATGTTTGCCTCAGTGATGGAAAGAATTAAAGAAATTGGCACGAGAATGGCTATAGGGGCAAAAAAAACAGATATTGTTGTTCAGTTTCTGTCTGAAGCTATTATGATCAGTATTTCGGGTGGTTTTATAGGTGTATTGTTTGGTATTATTATTGCTAAACTTATTAATCAGTTTGCTGATATCCTGACTATTGTTTCACCATTTTCGGTTGTTGTTGCCTTCGGCGTATCAGCGGCTGTTGGAGTAATATTTGGATATTCACCGGCAAAAAGAGCTTCCGAAAAAGA
The DNA here is from genome assembly GCA_021163295.1 of Bacteroidales bacterium. GTDB lineage: Bacteria > Bacteroidota > Bacteroidia > Bacteroidales > VadinHA17 > JADFUQ01. The sequence continues at coordinate 8,429 of JAGGXD010000169.1, read as the reverse complement.
TCCGATTGAATCATTACGTTACGAATAAAGCCATATAAACATGAAGAAAAAAATATTTTTATTCTTATTTAGTATTGTATGTTCTTTTACTGTTTTCCCGCAAGAGATTGAAAGGTTAACATTAAACGAGATACTGGAACTTGCAAGAAGCCAGTCGCCGGATGCAATAATGGCCAAACACCGATTTCGTGCAAACTACTGGGAGTTCAGAACATATGTTGCAAAATACCGTCCATCATTAACTCTTTCCGGGACTCTTCCCAGTTATAATCGTCTTTTTGAAAAAGAATTCGATTTTAGTACCGGGCAGGAGCAATACGTTGAGAAAAATACTAACAGTTCATCCCTTAATCTTTCATTATCCCAGAATATCGGATTAACAGGAGGAAGTATTTTTATGCAATCCGGCTTAACACGGTTTGATATTTTAGGGGATGATGGTAGTACACAGTATATCTCAACGCCTGTGAGTATTGGTTTTAGTCAGCCTTTATCAGGATACAATAGTTTTAAATGGGAGAAAAAAATTGAACCTTTGAAATACGAAGAGGCAAAGAAAGATTTTCTCAACAATATTGAGGATGTGCATTTAAAAGGTGTGAGCCTGTTTTTTAATCTGGCACTGGCACAACAAAACCTTGAAATATCTGAGGTTAATTATTCAAACTCTGATACTCTATTCAGAATAGCGCAGGGAAGATACCAGATCGGGACTATAGCTGAAGATGAGCTTCTGCAAATGGAACTTAGATTCCTTAATTCAGGTAATGATCTTCGTAAAGCAGGTATCGATTTGCAGGTAAGAGAATTTCAGATGCGCTCATTCCTGGGATTTAATGATAATATAAAAATTGAATTGATAATCCCAAATGAAATACCTGAGTTGGAAGTCGATGTGCAAAAGGCTATCAGTCAGGCTAATGAAAACAATCCCGAACTACTGGCATTAGAAAGACAGCTTCTTGAAGCTGCAATGAATGTTGCTGAAGCAAAATCTGAAAGGGGTATAAATGCGGACCTTTTTGCCACATACGGTTTGACACAAAGAGCTGAAGATTTTTCAGATGCATATATTGATCCGCGGTCACAACAAAGAGTAAGAGTGGGGATTGAAATGCCTATTGTTGACTGGGGTCTGCGTAAGGGTACATATAAAATGGCGCAATCGAGCCAGGAAGTTGTTAGAACAACCGTTCAGCAGGCAAGAATTGATTTCGAACAAAATATCTTCCTTAATGTTGCTCAGTTTAACTTGCAGGATGATCAGCTTTTTTCAGCTGCTAAAGCTGATACTATTGCCCGGAAACGTTATGAGGTTTCCAAGCAACGATTTCTTATAGGCAAGATCGATGTTCTTGACCTGAATGTTGCTGATACAGAAAAGGATGTAGCAAAAAGAGAATATCTTTCTGCATTACGGAATTACTGGACATATTTTTATACAGTCAGACGCCTTACTCTTTATGATTTTGAAAATGATCTTCCGGTGTCAGCTGATTTTCTAAAACTGGTTGATTGATAAAAACAAGTTGAAAAACATGTTTTAATCTTGACTTTAATTAGTATATTGTGATATTAGAAATAGCTTTAAATACTAACCTATAAAATATATATTATCATGAAAATTACTGTAGTAGGCGCAGGCAATGTTGGTGCAACTTGTGCTGATGTAATGGCTCGGAAAGAGCTGGCAAACGAAATTATTCTGCTTGACATTATCGATGGTATTGCTGAAGGCAAAGCTCTGGATATGTGGGAAACAGCCCCGGTTAACGGAACAGATACCCAAGTTATTGGTGTAACTAACGATTATTCTAAAACAAAGGGTTCTGATATTGTTGTTATAACTTCAGGAGTTCCCAGGAAGCCGGGAATGTCAAGAGATGATTTGATTGGAACTAATGCAAAAATTGTTAAAGATGTTACCGGGAATGTTATTAAGTATTCCCCGGATGCTATTATAATTGTAGTAGCTAACCCGCTGGATGTTATGACATATACTGCCAGTCTGGTTTCAAAGAAAAACAGGAACCAGGTTTTTGGTATGGCGGGGATTCTTGATACATCAAGATTTAAAGCATTTATTGCTGCAGAATTAAATGTCTCAACACGTGATATCCAGACATTATTGCTTGGCGGACACGGCGATACAATGGTGCCATTGCCAAGTTATACGACTGTTAGTGGAATTCCTATCTCACAGTTTCTTGATAAAGAGAAGATTGAGGCAATTGTACAAAGAACTCGTGGTGGTGGTGGAGAGATTGTAAAACTTATGGGAACTTCAGCATGGTATGCACCGGGAGCTGCAATTGCACAAATGGTGGAATCTATTGTGCGCGACCAACACAGAATTCTTCCTGTTTGTGTTGAATTGAAAGGTGAATACGGAATGAAAGATGTTTTCCTCGGAGTGCCGGTAAAACTTGGGAAAGAAGGTATCGAAGAAATAATCGAGGTTACTCTTAACGATGAAGAAATGGAACTTTTAACAGCATCTTCTAACGCTGTTAAAAATGTCATGGGTGTCCTGGATAATATGAACATGTTTTAATTGACAGAACATATATAATTTTCTATGAATAAAAAAATGCCCCGGCGGGGCATTTTTTTATTATCTTTGCGGAACTTTTAAAAAAGATAAGTTAATATTAAACAGGAATAAAACTAATTGATATGCGTAACAGAGGAGTAATAATATTATTTGCTTTAGCACTAACATTTGTCACAATCTACCAGCTTTCATTTACAGTAAGAAGTTATTTCGTGAAGCAAAATGCTGTAGAATATGCTCAGGGTGATTTAGGGAAAGAGAATGCTTATCTTGATTCGATAGCAGGACTGAATAAGAATGATTGGGGTTTTCTTGGGAATACTTATAAAGAGGTTCAGGAGAAAGAGTTAAATCTTGGTCTTGATCTGAAAGGAGGGATGGATGTAATTCTTGAAGTTTCTGTTGTTGATGTTGTAAAGGCTTTGTCTAACTATAGTAAAGATACGACTTTTATCAGAGCCATACAATTAGCCGGGGAATATCAGGAAGACAGCCAGGAGGATTTTATTACTCTTTTTGGAAACGCTTTTCAGGAAATTGACCCGAATGCAAGATTAGCTGCAATCTTTGGAACACTTAGCCTGAAAGAGAAAGTCGATTTTAATTCCACTAACCAGGAAGTCCTGAAAGTATTGAAGGATGAAACCCAGGGTGCAATTAATAATTCATTCAATATTCTGAGGAGTAGAATTGACCGGTTTGGTGTTGCTCAACCAAATATTACAATGCTCGAAACACAAGGGCGGATTATGGTTGAACTACCAGGGGTAAAAGATCCCGAAAGAGTTCGAAACCTGCTTCAGAGTACTGCCCACCTTGAGTTTTGGGAGACTTATGAAAATTCCGAAGTATATCCTTACCTGGTAGAAGCAAATAATATCTTACTTGAAATACAGGGAGATGTTATGCCGGAAAAAGAGGCAGGGAAATTTGAGGATTCCGAAATTAAAGCTGAATCTGAATCTGTTGCCCCCCAGGATACTGCTGTTGAAGAATCCCTGCTTGATATGATTGAGGCTGATACAATGGCTGAAACCGGGGGACCTGAAAATATTGAACAGTTCAATCTGGAGAATCCTTTATTTGCTGTGCTTTATCCGCATATTATTAACGGACAACTTGTCCCGGGTAGTGTTATCGGATATTCTCATTACAGGGATACCGCCAAAGTGAATGAGTTTCTTAATATGAAACAAATACAATCCCTCTTCCCCAGGGATATAAAATTTTTCTGGTCTGTTAAGCCTTATAAATATGATGAAACACAAACCCTGTATGAACTTCATGGGATTAAGGTTACCACCCGTGATGGCAGAGCCCCTCTGAGTGGTGATGTAATCACCAGTGCAAGAACATCACAAAGTCAATACTCGTCAGCTGTGGAGGTTAATATGTCAATGAATGCCGAAGGTGCAAAAACATGGGCTAGAATGACCAGGGAGAATATTGGCCGGTGCATTGCAATTGTTCTGGATGGGTATGTTCGTTCAGCACCCAGGGTTTCAAATGAAATTAAAGGTGGTAGTTCTGAAATTACCGGTGATTTTACTATTGAGGAAGCTGACGACCTTGCAAATATTCTGAAATCAGGTAAACTGCCCGCCCCGGCAAATATTATTCAGGAAGCAATTATTGGTCCTTCCCTGGGTAGTGAAGCTATTCACTCAGGACTAAATTCATTCCTGATAGCCTTTATAGTAATTATGCTCTATATGGTTTTTTATTATAGCCACAGGGCAGGGTTAGTTGCAGATATTGCCCTTATTGTAAACATGTTCTTCCTTCTTGGTGTGCTGGCATCACTTGGTGCCGTTCTCACGCTGCCTGGTATTGCAGGGATCATTCTTACAATTGGTATATCTGTTGATGCCAATGTGTTAATATTTGAACGAATAAGGGAAGAGTTAAAAGCGGGAAAAGGTATAAAACTGGCTATTGCTGATGGGTATAAGAATGCATATTCAGCTATAATTGATGCCAACGTAACAACCTTATTGACAGGAACAGTTCTTTATCTTGTTGGTACAGGGCCTATTAAAGGCTTTGCCACCACCCTGGTAGTTGGTATTCTGACATCATTGTTTTCAGCAATATTTATTACACGCCTGATTTTTCTCAAGGTACTTTCAAGGAACAACAAGCTTACATTTACTACAAAAATTACTGAAGGAGCTTTCAAAAACACAAAAATTGATTTTCTGGGTAAACGTAAATTATTCTATGTAATATCAGGTGTTTTTATTCTATTAGGAGTCTTTTCTCTTTTTACACGTGGATTAAATACAGGTGTTGATTTTACCGGTGGGCGGACTTATGTTGTGAGATTGAAACAGGAAGCTGATATCGAGGAAATCAAAAGCAATCTTGCAATAAGCTTTAACGAAGCACCCGGAGTGAAAATATTTGGGAATGACCACCAGATTAAAATTACTACCAAATTTATGATTGAAGATAAAAATGCTGACGATGAAGTTGAAACAAAATTGTACGAAGGTTTCATGCCAATTATTGGTGATGATGTTTCTATTGATGAATTTCTGTCAGATTATCGTGTGAGTTCGCAGACTGTTGGGCCAACCATTGCAGATGATATTAAAATACAAGCTGTATGGGCAATATTTCTCTCGCTTGTTTTTATATTCCTCTATATTCTTCTCAGATTCAGGAACTGGCAATATGGTCTTGGAGCTTTAGTAGCTCTTGTGCATGATGCTCTCTTTATTCTTGGAATTTTTTCAATTTTTTATGGTATGCTGCCATTCTCGCTTGAAATAGACCAGGCTTTTATTGCGGCTATCCTTACAGTAGTTGGTTATTCAATTAATGATACTGTTGTTGTATTTGACAGGATCAGAGAATACATGGGCGTTTACCGTAAGCGTGAAAGAACAGAGATTATGAATCTGGCATTGAATAGTACTCTTAGCCGTACTTTTAGCACTTCACTTAGTACTTTTATAGTATTACTGGCAGTATTTATTTTTGGTGGAGAGGTTATTCGTGGCTTTGCTTTTGCTCTTCTTGTTGGTGTTGTTGTTGGAACTTATTCTTCATTGTTTATTGCTACTCCTGTTGTATTTGATACCATTAGAAAAGCTGGTACAATTAGGGTACTTCGGGGGAAAAAGCACAAATAGTGAAAATCACAAATAACAAGCAACAAATATCAACTTAACGAAGTGATCTCACGAACACCTTTAAAATTAATTATTTTGTGAGTAAATAAATATCAAATCCCAATACTTGTACTGAGTACAGTCGAAGTATTCGAAAAAGAGAAAGTCGAAGAAAAAATATGTCGGTTGATCCTGTTTTGATTTTTTCTTTTTTTTGTGAATTAATCTGGTTATTTTAGCATTTGAGTTTATGGAATTTTGTGTCATTTTAAATATTTATAAAATGGGCCATCTATTATTCATTAGCGGGCAGGAAATATTCATAGTAATGATTGTTGTTTTGTTGCTCTTTGGTGCCAAAAAAATCCCTGAAATTGCCAAAGGGCTGGGAAAAGGAATGCGTGAATTCAGGAAAGCAACAGATGATATTAAGAGAGAAATAAATGACCAGTCAAGGGAAATTAAACAAGATATTAATAAATTTAAAGACGACTTGACGAAAGAAAACGAAGACTAGTTCAGTGTACCCAGCACACAGTAACCAACATTCCGGAATAACTATGTATTATCCTGAAGAACTAAAATTTAGCAAGAATGATTGTTGCAGATAATATAAAGAAATCTTTTGGTGATCTTCAGGTTTTGAAAGGTATCAATATACAGATTAATAAGGGAGAGATTGTATCAATAGTTGGTGCTAGCGGTGCAGGCAAGACAACATTCCTTCAGATTCTCGGTACACTTGACGGGTCAGATTCCGGCTTTATTAAGTATGATGGTGTTGAAGTAAATTCTATGAAAGAAAAACAACTTTCCCGGTTCAGGAATATGAATATTGGTTTTGTATTCCAGTTTCACCATCTTTTACCGGAATTTAATGCATTGGAGAATGTTTGCATCCCTGCTTTTATTGCACGAAAATCTAAATCATCGGCGGTAAGAAAAGCAAATGAATTATTAACCTTTCTGGGAATGGAAGGTCGCTTTGATCACAAACCTTCTGAATTAAGCGGAGGTGAACAACAACGGGTTGCTGTAGCCAGAGCTCTGGTTAATAATCCTGCTGTTTTACTTGCCGATGAACCTTCCGGAAATCTCGATTCAAAAAACAAACAGGAATTGCATAAACTATTTATACGCCTCAGAGAGGAATTCAACCAGACAATTGTGATTGTAACACATGATGAAACCCTGGCAGATATTGCTGACAGAAAGTTGATTATGAAAGATGGTTTAATAGTATAGAGACAATTAATTGATCATCTCACTCTCAGGAAGACCATAATCCTCAACCATTTTTATCCCTGTTTTTTCAAGTTCGTCAAGTACCGGGTTATATATCTCGGGAAGTACGGGTCTGTATACTCCTTTAATATTTATCTTGCCATTAAGGATCATTTTAACCGCAATAGCAGCAGGTAGCGCAACTGTTCTGGCAACTGACGTATCAGTGGATGGAGTACCGAAATCAAGCAATCTTGATTTGATAACTTCTTTCCTGCCGTTCGGGTAGGAAGCCAGGAATGTATGCATCATAACTACCATATCATGCTCTTTTTTCCCCAGTGACATTTTATCCAGCATAAGGTCAGATACCACTTCAAATGGCGAATCCTCTTCTCTGCCAACAGGTTTGTTTTCAAACAATCCCAGCCATTCAATAGCTTTTAAAGCATGTGCACCTACATCGATACCAAGAAATCCGGCTACATTCTGTTTTATATTATCAGCTGTTTTTTCACCAATAAGCATCGCTGTCATCTCTCCATAGGTTTTCCCGTTAAGGTCAAGTTTATCGTAGGTGATAAGGTTCATTCTTTTCATAACATCCAGTGTTTCACACCATCCTTTATGCCTGAAAGTGCCTCTGAACATTGTTTTTGCTTCAGGAATTTTATAGATATCAATATAATCAATGGAATCTCTGTTGGGATATACCTCCAGTTTACTTACATCAGGAAAGTCAACCATGAATGTGTCTTTGAACAGGTTCTCTGATGAAACATAGATTTCTTTTCCATGTTTCAGGTATCTTCCATCGTTATTACCGGCCATAATTACCCCTTTCGGACTCCACGAAAACTTGTACATAAAAGGGTTATCTGCATCCTCGATGGAGGGAAGTGCTCCGCAAAGCGAGTAAAACTCGTCCACATTGCCACCTTTATCATGTATGTAATCAATAATCCGCATGGCAGACATATGATCAATACCAGGATCCAGTCCTATCTCATTAAGAATAATAATTCCGGCATCCCGGGCTTTCTGATCCAGGGCTTTCATTTCAGGTTTGACATAAGAGGTTGTAACCATTTCCTTGCCGTGTTTAATGCATTTACCGGCAACATTAAGATGATGGGCGTATGGTAACAGGCTAACTGTAAGATCATGTTCTGCAATTAGCTTATCAAGAGTGACATCATCATCCACAGTCCAGGCAACGGCTTCTCCATTTGAAAAACCTTTAATCATTACATCTGCTTTAGATCTCGTACGTGTAGCAACTGTTACTTGGAAATCTTCCTTTAACAGGTATTGGACAATTGGTTTTGCAACCATTCCGGCACCGAGTATTAATACTTTTTTCATCTGTTTATATTTTGTTTATTTGTTTATTTGGTGATGAGTTTATTTGTAAAGAAAAAAAAACAGTTTGTTATTCTAAACTCTTTAACTTATAAACCAATTAGGTTGCCGGCCTAAAATAATCATGCTCGTGTGTGTCAAGCAATTCTGTGCTTTTCAATGATAGTTTAATT
>JAGGXD010000005.1 GCA_021163295.1 Bacteroidales bacterium | reverse complement strand
TTTTTCTATTTACTATTTACTTCTTACTACTTACTTCTTCTCCTACCTTAGATCAATAACCTCTACATCAGGATGTTTTGCGGGATTGAACCGGAAGTATGAATCCTCTAATTTAATATCGTGTTCAAACCGGGTGATTTTTATTATGTAGTGAATGCCATCTTTGCCCATAAATGTAGCTGATTGCAGTGACAGGTTGTTTTTACGGATAAGGAGTTTTATTGATGAGTATTCTGAGTTCCGGTTTTTTGGAACAAGTTCAATAAAATATTGGATTTCTTTTTCAATGTTCTTTTCTCCGATTAGTCTGTATTTATAATCTTCTTTATACATGGTAAAAAGACCGGCAGGATTAGTAAGAAATGAGTTCCCGATATCAACATCTTCCGCAGCATTTATATTTACTTCCTGTACATCAGGTATATAATTCCATACTGTTGTCTTGTCATAATAGGTAATATTATCCATTAACTCAAGTTTGAACATGCCTTCCTTAAGTGCAATGTTACCATCAAACAACTCTTTTGAATCTTGTTGTAAATCAATAACTGTTAGTTGAAATGATGCTTTTATTGTTTTGAATGATTTATTATTCTCAGCAAATTTGTCAAGTATTGTACCAGCTTGAGAATCCTGTTGGGCATTTGATGGCGTGAACAGAAATATTACAATAAATGCTGTAAATAAAGATTTCATACTACTTATTCTTCTTCCTGTTCAAGATTCCTCAAAAACTGTTCCAGAGTGTATTCATCAGGAATTAGTACCTGTCTTGCCTTACTGCCCTCAAAAGGCCCGACGATTCTAACTGCCTCAAGCTGATCAATGATACGTCCCGCCCGGTTATAGCCAATGGAAAGTTTTCGTTGTATTAATGATGTGGATCCTTGTTGGTGCAGAACTACTAATCTTGCTGCTTCTTCAAAATATGGGTCTTTTTTAGACAGATCTGTTTCACCTGGTTCACCGGTACTATCATCTGAATATTCAGGCAGGATTAATGCAGTGGGATATCCTTTCTGGGAGCCTATATATTCTGTTATCTTATCAATTTCGGAAGTATCAAGGTAAGCACATTGGAGCCTTATTAAATCGCTTCCGGATGATAGCAGCATGTCTCCGCGTCCAATAAGTTGATTGGCTCCCGGGCTATCCAGAATTGTTCTGGAATCAACCATTGATGTAACTCTGAATGCAATTCTTGCAGGGAAATTAGCTTTTATCACTCCTGTAATTATATTGGTAGTAGGTCGTTGAGTAGCAATAACAAGGTGTAATCCCACAGCTCTTCCCATTTGAGCAAGGCGGGCAAGCGGGTTTTCGATCTCTTTCCCTGCTGTCATAATAAGATCGGCAAATTCATCAATAACCAGTACAATATAAGGTAAATATCGATGACCTTTTTCAGGGTTAAGTTTCCTGCTTTTAAATTTACCGTTATACTCACGGATATTGCGAACATGTGCAAGCTTTAGTAAATCATACCTGTTATCCATTTCAATAGTAAGAGAATTCAGGGTATTAATTACTTTATGAGTATCTGTAATAATAGGTTCTTCATCATTAGGAAGCTTTGCCAGGAAATGCCTTTCAATTTTTGAAAACAGGGTAAGTTCAACCTTTTTCGGATCGATCATTACAAATTTGATCTCGGAAGGATGTTTTTTATAAAGCAGGGAAGCAATTATAACATTCAATCCAACTGATTTTCCCTGACCTGTTGCACCTGCGATCAATAAGTGAGGCATTCTGGTTAGATCAAAAACATATGGTTCATTAGAAATAGTTTTACCAAGAGCTACACCTAACTCAAATTCCGATTCCCTGAATTTTCTTGAATTGAGCATTGATTTCATTGAAACGATCTCCGGATTCAGGTTAGGGACTTCAATGCCAATAGTTCCTCTTCCGGGAATTGGTGCTATTATTCTGATTCCCAGTGCAGCAAGACTAAGAGCTATATCATCTTCAAGATTTCTGATTTTGGAAATACGGATACCCGGAGCCGGAATAATTTCATATAAAGTTACTGTGGGGCCAATAGTTGCTTTTATCTTGTCAATCTCAATGTTATAATTTCCAAGAGTTTCAACAATTTTATTCTTATTGCTGATAAGCTCATCTTTTGTAACATGAGAATTCCCTGATTCATAATCTTCAAGCAGCTCAGTACCTGGTGTTTTATATGAAGGCAGATCAAGTGCAGGGTTGTATGGTTGAGGTGGCATTTCTCCTGACTCTTCGTCTTCTGATGATTTACGCTGTTCAATTGTTAATTCAATATCATCTGTTGTCTGCTTAATCTCCTTTTTGTTTTTTTCCTGATCTGTATTAATATCTTTTATTTGAAATGGAGTCAATTCATTTACATCCTCTCCGGTATTGTATTTGCCAGGTTTAGTTTCCTCAGAATTCTTATCACTAATCATGTCGGAAAAACCTGAAATTTCAGAATTTTCATCATGTACTTTTTCCTTTTTTTGGAAAAGGTGCATAATACCGCTAAATGAAAAAATAAGAAATGCTGTAAGCAGAAGCAATAATAAAAAACCGGTACCGGCTTTACCAAGAAACGCATTAAGCCAGTTACTAATATAAAATCCGTGTCCGCCTCCTAATCCGCTACCGAGATAGCCTCCTGAGTCACCAAAAATGTAACCAAGGATAACCGAGAACAGGATAATTGCAATAAGTCCTGTTTTAACAGTTTTCCATACAGGGAGAATTCTGAAATTAAGCATTCGCAGGCCAACAAGCAATAATAATATTGGGATAAGAAAGGAAGTTACTCCAAACCATTTGTATATAAGAAGATTTGAGAAATATGCGCCGGTTTTACCTGACCAGTTCAATACGCGGATTTCAGAATTGGAAAATGCTGATGACCATTCAAAACTCTGGTCTGTTTTCCAGGAAAAAAAGAATGAAATAAATGCCAGGAGGAGAAAGAGAGCAAAGCCAATAAGAAAAAGGCCAAACAATAGTTTTACTCTTTTGTCTTTGAAAATTCCAAACCGGTTTTTGTTTGATTTTCCTTTAATATTTTTTTTTATGCTTTTTCCCCTTTTCATTCTTTAACAGATCCTGTTTTTGCTTTATTACTTAATAGCCCAAAGATAAAAAAAACTATTCACACGGAAAATGAATAGACGAAGGGAACTATAAAAGCTACTCCATGATTTTGTCAAGAACGGTAGTAATAAATTCTCCCGGTACTCTTTTGAAATTGGTCTTATCATTGAATTCCTTTGAGGATATTTGTTTGAAGGAAACATTTTTTGCTGTAAGTTTCATTTCAACTTTGCTTAGGTTTAAATGGAATTCGAGTAATACACCATCGATATTAATATAGGGATTTGAGGAATTAGGATTCTTTATGGGTATCTCATTGGTATAATAAACAGTGAATGATTTCATAGCTGAGGAAGGAAAGCTTATAATTGCAGGTTTACACTCAAAACCACAAATATTTTTTACTTCATTTCCATATTCTATTATCATTTCGGGCATTTTACTAAACCCGGGTGATAATTCATCTATCTCACCCTGGTAATAATATTTTTTATCAAGTACTTGCAAATAGGTTAAATTCGATGAATTTCTGTGATTTATAATATTTGTAATTTTAAAATAACCGAACATTCCGCTAAGGTCGCTGAGATAATAACCATCTTTGAATTTAACAACAAGTTCTTTAGGTAATGCCTGACTCGGTATGCTCTGAATTTTGTTATCCAGGTAAGATATGGTATAAAGAATTTCGCCTTCTTCTCTTTCACTATGTTTGCGACAGGAATTTAACAATAGAAAAGGTAACAGTAATACTGTTACGATTAACCTGTTGATTAGAAGTGGCGAATTATATGATTGTACCAATTAGACTCAATTTTTGAAATTGCAAGATACAAATTTATTTGCGCTTTTACGATTTCGGTTAAAAAATATTAACCAGTAACCTGTAACTCTTTGGCACTGTAACACTGCAATATATTTCTTTCGTAGAAACAGCAGCAAATTATAGCGTAATATAATAAAAATTGGTAATTTTGTATTTCTTCGGCAATAAGATTTAAATAATTGATTATGAATAAATTGGCTGTTGTTGCTTTAGGTGGAAATGCGCTTCTCAGGGGAGATCAGGATGGTACTATTATAGAACAGGAACAAAATACTACTGATACTTTGGAGAATCTGGTATATCTGTTAAAAGAGGGATATGATCTTGTATTATCTCATGGTAACGGTCCTCAGGTTGGTAATATACTTATGAGAAATGATGCAGGTGAACAGATGTATGGAATAGCACAAATGCCTCTTGATATTTGTGTCGCTGATTCACAGGGGGGGATTGGATACATGATTGAAAGGATATTCAGGAATGTTCTGAGGAAACATGGTATTAAAAAGAATGTTGTTACAATTGTTACCCAGGTAATGATAGATAAGAATGATACTGCATTTCAGGATCCGCAGAAAAGAGTTGGGAAGATATATTCCAAACAGGAAGCCGATGACCTTACGATGAAAAAGGGTTGGATATTCAAGGAAGAAGTAAAAACTGAAGGTGGATGGAGAAGGGTAGTTCCATCGCCCCGTCCGGTTGGAATAATGAATGAAGATGTAATTGAAAAGCTTGCCAGGGAAGGAAATATTATAATTGCTTCTGGCGGGGGAGGAGTGCCTGTTTATATTGATGAGAAAGGAAATGTAAGACCGGTTGAAGCTGTAATAGATAAGGACCTGGCTTCTTCATTACTGGCAGCCAGGATCAAAGCTGATGAGTTTTATATTCTTACCGATGTTCCGTTTGTATATATAAACTTTAAGAAACCGAACCAGGAAATTAAAGAATTTCTGGATCATGCTGACACTGTTCGCTATTTAAATGAAGGTATGTTTTCAAAGGGAAGTATGGCTCCTAAGATCATGGCCTGCCTTCAGTTTATTGAAAAAGGTGGCTTGAAAAGCGTTATTACTGAAGCAACCAGGCTCGAAGACAGATCATACGGCACAAAAATTACGATGGAATATGATAAATAAAGAAGAGTTGAGTGGTTGAGTAAGTTGAGTCGTTGAGTAGGAAGAATGAAGAGTTTGAGGTTTGAAGTTTGAAGATGTTTAAGGTTAAGTACCCAGTACCCGTAATATGTTAATACAATTATTAACTAATAAACAGAACATACAATATGGCTTACAATTTAAGAAACAGAAATTTCCTTACATTATTAGATTTTACACAAGCAGAAATTTCACAATTGCTTGATCTCTCATTTGAGTTAAAACGGGCAAAATATGCAGGAACCGAACAACCACATCTGAAAGGTAAGAATATTGCTTTGATATTTGAAAAATCATCAACTCGTACAAGATGTGCATTTGAAGTGGCTGCATTAGATCAGGGTGCTCGTGTAACTTATCTTGGTTCGTCAGGTTCACAGATAGGTTACAAAGAATCGATGAAAGACACTGCGCGTGTCCTTGGACGGATGTATGATGGTATTGAATATCGTGGATTCGGTCAGGATTTGGTTGAAGACCTGGGTAAATATTCCGGTGTGCCGGTTTGGAACGGACTTACCAATGAATTCCATCCCACCCAGATACTTGCCGACTTTATGACAATGTTGGAGCATACTGATAAAAATTTAAACAATATCAGCTTTTGTTACCTGGGTGATGCAAGAAACAATGTAGGCAATTCATTGATGGTTGGTGCTGCAAAAATGGGTATGGATTTCCGGGCTGCTGCTCCTGAAAATTGTCAGCCGGATGGTGATCTCGTGAAAACCTGCCGGAAAATTGCACAAGATACCGGTGGCAGCATAACCATTACAGATAATATTGAAACTGCTGTAAAGGGAGCCGATTTCCTATATACGGATGTTTGGGTCTCAATGGGCGAACCCGATTCAGTCTGGAAGGAAAGGATACAATTGCTTAAGCCGTACCAGATTAATAAGAATATTTTAGAATTAACCGCTAATCCTAAGGTTAAGGTACTGCATTGCTTGCCTGCTTTTCATAACAGGGAAACAAAAGTTGGAGAGGAGATATTTCAGAAGTTTGGGCTTAGTGCAATGGAAGTAACTGAAGATGTTTTTGAATCGGATGCTTCTATTGTTTTTGATGAAGCTGAAAACAGGTTGCATACTATTAAAGCAATAATGGTGGCAACATTAGGTCAATGGTCTGGTTAGTACCTTTCAATTCAAATTCTGTTAAAAGAGCTCTTTAAAGAAGTAGTAGGTCATTATTCCCGAAGCTATTAATTTGATCCCGGTGCCAAGTAAAAAGCCAAACAAAGAACCAAGACCTGCCCTGAATGATTTACTAAATTCTTTTCCACGTGTTACTTCAGCAATAACAGCACCTGCCAGAGGTCCGATAATAATACCTATTGGAGGGAAAAAGAAAATACCAACTACAAGTCCTAAAGTGGCACCCCATACTCCGGCCTTTGAACCTCCAAATTTTTTTGTGCCCCAAATTGGTACTATATAATCGATTATTGTTACTATAACAGCAATGGTTCCCATTAATAGCAGGAAATTTGATGTAAAATTCCTGAACCCGGTAAAGTGAAGAAACAATAGCCCGATAAAGCTTAATGGCGGACCGGGTATAATCGGGAGGATGCATCCAAGAAGTCCGATTATAATAAAAATAATACCTATTGCTACAAGAATATAATCAACCATAATGCTAAAGGAATAAAAGGAATAATATAGGAATTATTAGTCCTGCTATTGTCAGCCATGCCCCGCGACCTGTAATTCCATTCTTACCTTTTAGAATAAATAACCCTGTAATTGCGAGCAGGACAAGTGCGCCGGCATAAATATCTGAAAACCAAATCCATAATTTTCCCGGGTTATAGTGCAGGAAGTTTACCTCGTGGAAAAATGGTCTGCGCTTGATTTTTTCAAGGGTTCCTTTACCTGTTCCGAGATCAAAAACAATCGAACCTCCTTTTAAAAATATTTTCAAAGTATTATCGGCAGGAAAAAAATATTTCTTGTAATTTTTTTCTTCACCTGTTTCTTTGAGAATGGACAATATTGTCTGTTGATTGATATTTTCCTTTTTAAGCTCCCTGTTCAGATTAATTTCTTTATGCTGGATTATGTAATTAGGATTCCAGTCGTTTATATGATTAAGTGCAATACCGGAAATACCATAAATAATAGACATTGCCACAAAAAAATATCCAAAATCCCGGTGCAGGACTCTGTTCCATTTTCTCCACTTCATCATATAATTTTTTTAAAAAAATCAGGGTAAACCAAATCTTTTCTCTGGTATTTTTAAGATTATTTATTCTGTTTTTTCAGCATAACTAATACATTCAACAAAATACTGGGAAATATGATCTTCTCCACTTTCCTTAATTTGATTTCTGAGGGCAGTGATTTGATCTAATCCTTCTGCGTGCTCCTTTCCTGATTCATTATGTTCTCCATGTTCTTCTTTTTCCTGACTTAGTTCATCTTCCCATTTTGCAAGATACTCTTCATCAATTCTAAGTTCAGTAAAAATTCCTTCTACAGTAACATCACTTCCTTCCAGTTCAACATCGAATACAGAAATATTTTCACCGGTTGTGATCTTTACCCTGTTTTCAGGATTAACACCCAGGATGAACATTTTTTTTCCGCCATTTTTACAAACATGGTCAACAATCCCATTAACAATTATCTTTTGATCCACATATTTATCAGGATTTCCGAGCAGTTCAGATACTGTTAGCTTCACCGCTTCCTTTTCTGTTACAACAGGGGTGTCAGTCTTTTGAGAGTTATTGCCGCACGAAAACAGTATAAAACTCAGTGCAAGTGTAAAAAGTACTTTTCTCATTATTTTATTTATTTTAAATTTTTAGTTTGCAAATATAGTAATTCCATAATCAAAATCAATTTTGAAATTTTGTTTCGTACACATTTTTTTTGTGAGAAACCGGTTAGGGGAAAATTTACAATTTGTCGGACAAAGGCTTGAAAGAAGACAAAATATCTCTTTTAGCTGAACAGGCTAAACAAGAGCCATTGCAACAGTAATTTTTATTTGTTTGTTTATTGGGCAGGAATATTTTTATCATATGATATAGAGCATATAATACAGATAGCCCGATTACCAGATATGTTATTAATTGTTGTATCATACTTTAAATTAAAAATTAAAAATTACAAATTAAAAATTAAATTCCTCTACTCCCTTTATCCCCTCTATACCCTCTGTTCCCTTCTTAAGCAAACAAACTTCCAACCTGATAAACAATAAAAGAGAGTATCCATGCAAGACTTGTTGTATATACAATAGTAAAACCTGCCCACTTCCAGCTACCTGATTCCTTCTTTATTGCTGCAATAACTGCAACACATGGAAAATAGACCAGGATAAATATTAAAAATGTTAAAGCTACAAGAGGATTGAAAACCGGGTCTCCTTTTCTTTTGCCCTCACTATAGCGAATTTCCTTAATTTTTTGTGCCAGGGTTTCGGGAGTCCCATCCGAATCAACACCTGCCTGATAAAGGACTGCCATTGTGCTAACGACAATCTCTTTTGCAGCTACGCCGGAGAGAAGACAAACCCCCATTCTCCAGTCGAAACCTAATGGTTTGATTACCGGTTCAATGAAATACCCGATTTGCCCAATATATGATTTCTCCTGATGTTCTGCTTGTTGCTGAAGTCGTAATGTTTTAATTTTACTATTTTTTTGTAATTCAAGTCTTTTTAAGGCTCCTGTTTCAGTATTGGGAAACAATATTTTTTCCTTTTCGGCTTGCTTAATAGTTTCTTCAATCATATTGTCATAGTCGATTGTATAGGATACATTTCTTGGATAGTATCCGAGTGCCCATATTAATATTGAGGCTACCAGGATAACTCCCCCCATTTTTTTTAAATATTGAAATCCTTTATTCCACATATGGATGAGAGTTGACTTAATTGTAGGTGTCCTGTATGGTGGGAGTTCCATTACGAAAGGAACTTCCTCTGTTCTGAAAAATATTTTTTTCAAGATAATTGCAACAATTCCAGCCAGTATAACTCCGGTAAAATACAACAGAAACAAAATGATTCCCGGGTTTTTAGGAAAAAATGCACCAATTATAAGAATATACACGGGAAGTCGTGCGCTACAAGACATAAACGGGTTGATAAGAATAGTAAGCAGCCTGTTATTACGATTTTCGATTGACCGTGTAGCCATTATTGCAGGTACATTACATCCAAATCCCATGATAAGCGGAATAAATGATTTACCATGCAGTCCGATCTTATGCATTACTTTGTCCATAATAAAAGCAGCCCTTGCCATATAGCCTGTATCTTCCATAAGTGATATAAAGAAGAAAAGGATCAGAATATTAGGTAAGAATACGATAACACTTCCGACACCATTTACAATACCATCTGCCAGAAGCGCTTTTAATGGCCCGTCAGGCATAACTCCGTTTAACCAGCCAGAGAACCAGCTAATTATAATTTCCAGCCACTGCATTGGAAATTTTCCCAGCTCAAATGTGGAAAAGAACATGATGAACATGGCGATAAAAAAAATAGGAAATCCGAACAGTTTATGAGTAATGAAATCATCAATACGTTTTGTAATATTTTTCTCAACTGTTCCGCTTTTGTATGTTTCTTTCAGGGCTCCGGCAATAAAACCATACCTTGCATCCGTAATAAGTGCTTCTGTATCTTCTTTGTATTGATTCTCAAGACCGGATATTTCTCTTTTTGTAGTATCAACGATCGTTTTGTAATTTGGCCATCTGGAAAGTGAGAAATGAACAGCTTTATCTTTTTCAAGGAGTTTAATTGCATAGAATCGTGAGGAAACTAAATCTGTCAGTGTTTTGTTTTCCCACATAATATCCTGTAAGATCTTAAGCGAATCTTCGACCGGTTTTTCGTATTTAATATGTACATGTCTAATATCAGAGTCCCTGTCTTCAAAAACATCAATTACTTTATCGAAAAGTTGTTTAATCCCCGTACCTTTTGAACTGGTTGTAGGTAAAATGGGGATACCTATCATTTTACCGAGGGATTTGTAATCAAAATGGTCGCCCCGCTTAAGGTGTTCATCATACATGTTAAGCGCCATAACAACACGTATATCCATGTCTATCAGCTGAGTAGTAAGGAACAGGTTCCTTTCCAGATTAGACGCATCAACCACATTGATTACAATATCCGGCATCTTTCCGAAAATATGTTTCCTTACAAAGATCTCTTCAGGTGAATAAGCTGATAAAGAATAGGTTCCGGGAAGATCAATAAGTTCAAAAGTATAGCCACTTTGTTTGAAAGTAGCAATTTTTGAATCAATTGTAACTCCGCCGTAATTTCCGACATGTTCACGTGAATGAGAGGCATGATTGAACAGGGTGGTCTTTCCGCAATTGGGGTTTCCGACAAGGGCTACATTTATATGTTTTCCTTTTGCTCTGGCAGCATGTATAAAAAATTCATCAGTTGCTGTTCCATTGAAGTTTTTAATCCCATTTTTTTTTGCTTCTTCAATTGTGACAATCTCAATAAGTTGTGCCTCGCTACGTCTCAGGGAAACCTCGTATGACATAATTGAGTATTCGATTGGATCTTTCAGGGGGGCATTCTTAATCACTTTTATTTTTTTTCCTTTCACAAAGCCCATTTCCATTATCCTTTTTCTGAACGCACCCCGCCCTCTCACTTTTGTGATTATTCCTTCTTCATTATTTTTTAAGTGTGATAATCTCATTTTATGCCCCCTGGGTGCTATCTGCCTGTCGGTTTATTTTTTATTTTGCAAACCTACTATTAATAATGCTTCTAAACAATACATTTTGGAATAAAGAGCGAAGCGCAAAGAGCGGAGAGAAGATGAGAAGATGATGCTCCTTCGTCGCATTTCACAGGGGAAACAAATTAACCCTTTAGACTGATATGAGTTAAAACTTGTGTAAGACCGGTTTTCTTGTAATTTTTATTCTTTTTTCTCCTCCAGATCCTCAAACTCTACATTAGTATAATCGTTTGAGATAGTTTTGTCATTAGCACTGGTTTCAGTATTTTCATCTTCTGTCAATGCCCCGTTTGGTTGTTTATCCTTAATAAAATCAAGAGTAGAAACTAATGCATCTGAAAATTTGTCAAAATCTTCTTTATATAGAAAGATCTTGTGTTTCTCATAGAAAAAATTACCTTCTCTGTTAAATCTTTTTTTACTTTCCGTAACTGTCAGGTAATATTCATTCTTCCTGGTTGCTTTGACATCAAAAAAATAAGTCCTTCGCCCGGCTCGCACAACTTCCGAGAAAATTTCTTCCCGAATATTGTTTTTTTGATCATCATTATTCTCCACTTGTTCATCCTTTTTTTCTTGTCCGTCTTCCATCATTAAGAAATTTTTGAGTTATAGTTAATTATTCAATGCCCAAATGTAAAAAATATTTTAAGAATTCCTATTATTATCAAAAACAGTTCAGAGAGAAATTTATGGCTGATTAGTTCATTTTGATGTGAAAAATTATTTTTATTATAAAATTGAATTAAATTTGCACAGTTTTTATTAAGTGGTTCTTTAGGCATGATCAGTAGAAGGTTGTTGAGAATTAAGATATTACAGGCACTTTACGCCCATTATAAGTCAGAGGGTAAAACAATTAGTCAATCGGAAAAGGATCTGTTTTTCAGTATTGATAAAACATATGACCTCTATCACTTACTACACTTGTTGATCATTGATATCATGAATGCTGCTATTGAAAAAATTGAATTAGCAAGGCATAAAAAGATACCTGAGCATGATGATCTGTATCCAAATCTCCGTTTTATAGAAAATAGACTTATCCTGCAATTTCAGGATAATTACAGGCTAAATAAATATGTAACCAGCAGGAAGCTTTCCTGGGTGAACTATCCTGAATTGGTTAAGAATTTATTACATCTGCTGGAAGACTCAGCAGAGTATAGAACTTACATGGAGGCGGAAAATAGTGATTATGAGGCAGATAAGAAGATTGTCATTGACTTTATAGCTTGTTACATGGCTGATTATGATGATCTTCATCAGGCAATAGAGGAACAAAGTATTTTTTGGAATGATGATATTGAATTTATTGCCAGTATGCTGATTAAGACAATCAAGAAGTACAGATCAAATCATAAGTTCAATGGGCCGGTATTTGAATTGTTTAAAAAGGAGGAGGACAGGAAATTTGTGAAGGAACTGTTTCGTAAAAGTGTACTTAACGAAACAGATTATAGAAACCTGATAGATAAATATACTGTTAACTGGGAAATTGACCGGATTGCATTTATGGATATTCTTGTAATGCAGCTAGCAATATCTGAAATGATCGGGTTCTCTGATATTCCTGTCAAAGTGAGTCTGAATGAATACCTGGAAATAGCAAAATTTTATTGTACAGAAAAAAGCAGTAATTTTATAAATGGGATACTTGACAAGATTGTACATGACCTTAGACGTGATAAAGTAATTATTAAAAAAGGCAAGGGTTTAATAGGCGATAATTCCATAAATTGATAGCATACTTGTTCTTGTGTCAAATTTGTTATTAATTTGCACGACCATTTTTTTTTAAAATTTAAATAATAATAAAATTTTTTGTAATGAACAATTTACTTTATGTTTTACTAATGGCTCCGAAAACTGAGGACCAGAATCCTTTAATGACATTTTTACCCCTTATTTTGATTATTGTAGTTTTTTATTTTTTTATGATAAGACCACAGGTTAAAAAGCAGAAGGATCTGAGAACATACAGGGAGTCGCTAAAGAAAGGCGATAAGATAATTACTACAGGTGGTATTTACGGTAAGGTGGTTGATATCAAAGATAATGTCATTGTTATTGATGTTGGTGAACAGATACGCCTCAAAATTGATAAGAGTGCAGTGCTTAAGGATGCCAGCGATCTGGCAACTCAAAAGTAATATATCCATTCCGGGTAATATTATTTCTTGAAGGAATAAATATAAAACTCTAACAAGGAATTGAAGAACAGGATTATAAAGAATGCCAAGGATCAATTGTCCCGGGTTAAGTTTAAACTTGACAGGAAGGTTCTGGTGTTTCTCTTTTTTCTGGTTTTGTCAACTATGTTTTGGTTTCTGAATGAATTGAGTAAAGATTCTACAACAATTATTACATACCCTGTAAAATACAATAATATTCCGGGAAACAAGGTGCTTGTAAAAGAATTACCGGATGAGTTTGATCTCCTGGTACAAGCACCGGGATTTTCACTTTTAAAGCATAAAATGGTGGGAAGACTGACACCCATTATATTTGATATCAGTCATTATTCTTATAATTTATTTTCTGATGGCAGTGCATCAAAATTTTTTATATTAACGTCCAGTTCACTTGCACGGGTTAATCAACAATTCGGTTCTGATCTTAAGGTGCTTGATATTTCTCCTGATACCCTGGTATTTGAATTTGATGAGCGTATTCGGAAAAAAGTACCGGTTAAAATTAATATTGATGTTGAATTCGGGCAGCAATATATGATAGGAGGGACCATTACTTCTCAACCGGATAGTATAATAATATCAGGACCAGGTGTTGTTATCGATACAATTGAATGGGTTAAAACGCAGTCTCAGAAGTTTACTTCGGTTGACCAGGATATTAGAAAGAACATTAGTTTAGTTCCAATTGAGAATGTTGATTTTTCTACCAGGAAAGTTTTTGTTAAAGTACAGGTTGAACGTTTCACTGAAGCCAGATTTTCTGTTCCTGTGAATGTAGTTAATATCCCGGACACTTTGAAATTAAAGACATTCCCGGGTTCAATTAATGTTACCTGCAGGGTTCCGTTAAGTGATTATGATAAACTGACTGTTAATCTTTTTAGGGCAATAGTTGATTATTCAGTTGTTAATGGTAACTATTCTAATAAGATTAAGGTTCGGTTATCCAGTGTACCTGAATATGTTACTAATATCCAGATTTATCCGATAAGTGTTGAGTTTATTGTGGAAAAGAAATGAAAAAAGTTGGAGTAACGGGAGGTATTGGTAGTGGAAAATCTTTAGTATGTAGAATTTTCCGTTGTCTCAATGTGCCTGTGTTTTCTGCAGATAATGAAGCTAAGACTCTTCTGGAAACTGATCTGGAAATTAGATTAGCCCTTACCGGATTTTTTGGTAAAAAACTTTATTATTCCGGTAAACTTAATAAGAAAATGCTGGCCGGTATAATATTCAGTGACAGAAAGAATTTGAATATAGTGAATAATGCTGTTCATCCTGCTGTTTTAGAACAATTTACTAAATGGTGCACCTATCAGACAAAATCAGCTTATGTTATTATGGAAGCAGCAATAATTTTTGAGACGGGTACTGATTCTTTTCTTGATAAGGTTATAAATATTTCTGCTCCTGAAGCAATAAGGATTGAACGGGTTTGTAATCGTGACAGTGTTAGTAAAGAAAAGGTGATTGAACGGATAAATAATCAGTTAACAGAAAAAGAAAGAAAAGAAAAGGCAGATATTAATCTGGTGAATGATGGAAAAATGATGTTACTTCCACAGGTACTTGAAGTACATAAGCTTCTTTCAGGTAACATATAATTATTTGGAATAATGGATTCCCCAACATTCCACCATTCCAATATTCCAGGAAATTTGTGTATTATCATGAAGAACGTATTTAAATAGAATCTGGATATAAATTTATTACAACATTGAATTATTATGGGAAAATTTAGCAAATGGATTGCAGGAGGACTTGGATGGGCGTTTTTTGGACCTATTGGAGGTCTGCTGGGTTTTGCGCTTGGATCAATGATGGATAACCAGGCCCAACAGACAATACCGGGTCAGCAGAAACAAACGACCACAGGTGCTTATGCCATGAGTCTTCTTGTACTTATGGCTGCTGTAATGCGTGCTGATGGGAAAGTAGTTCGTTCTGAACTTGATTATGTTAAACAATATTTTGTGAAGGCATTTGGACATGATGCTGCAAATGAAGGTATTAGGATGCTTGGTGATTTGCTTAAACAGGAAATACCTGTAAGAGATGTTTCCCTGCAAATAAAGCAAAATCTGGATTACGCCTCACGTTTACAGTTGATTCATTTACTGTTTGGTATTTCAGCAGCTGATGGCAGGGTGGACCCGAACGAAATTAGAGTAATTGAACAGATTGCCTCATACATGGGGCTTTCAAAAAAGGACACAGATTCAATTAAGTACATGTTTATTGCGAAAATCGATTCAGCATATAAAATACTTGAAATCGATCGTAATGCCAGTGTTGAAGATTTGAAAAAAGCTTATCGTAAGATGGCTAATAAATACCATCCTGATAAGGTTAGTCATCTGGGAGAAGATTTTAGAATTGCTGCAAAGGAGAAATTTCAAAAAGTGAATGAGGCATATAGCCAAATAAAGAAAGAAAGGAAAATTGCCTGATTTTGTCAACATGGGTTTATATATTACTTTTAACTTTATAACTTTTAACTTTATAACTTTTAACTTATTTAGACTATGGATTTGAAGGATTTTTTTGCTATTTCAGGTAAACCCGGATTATATAAATTCATTTCGCAGGGAAGAAATAGCGTCATGATAGTAGAAAACCTGGAAGATAAAAAACGGACTACCGCTTTTACAACTGCTAAAATTAGTTCCCTGAAGGATATTGCAATATTTACTAATGCAGAAGATATGGCTCTGAAAGATGTATTTAAAGCTATATATGAAAAAGAGAACGGTACTGCTTCGATAGACCATAAATCTTCAGGCAAAGAGTTGGAAGAATACTTCCATGAAATTGTTCCTGCTTATGACAGGAAAAGGGTATATGCTTCTGATATAAAAAAAGTGATTCTTTGGTATAACATCCTTCAAAAACAGGAACTTCTGGATTTTTCTGAAGATAAGGAAAACAAAGATGGAAAGGATAAAGAGGAACAGGATGAAAAACAAAATATAAATATAGATAAAGAACCAAAAAAAGAGCCAAAGAAAGAACCAAAGAAGAAACCGGAGAAACGAAAAGGGAAAACAACTAATGTTCGCCAACGAGAACGTTAAATGTCATTAATGACCTCTTCAATGACTATTAATGACCACCTAATGACTTTTTTTTACTGACTTCTTCTTCTTAACATCTTCCCAAATCCGGTTCATCTCATCCAGGCTAAGATACTCCAGCTTTTTTCCCTGTTGCCTGATTATTTTTTCCATTTGTTGGAAACGGAAGATGAATTTTCTATTAGTTCGTTCAAGTGAGTTTTCAGGGTCAATTCCATATAATCTTGCAGCGTTGATAATACTGAATAATAAGTCGCCTATTTCTCCCTCCAGTTTTTCTTTGCCTCCATTATCTTTAATCTCTTTCTCTGATAGTTTCACCAGTTCTTCTTTTACTTCATCAATCTCCTCATTGATTTTTTCCCAGACTTCTGAGCGATCTTTCCAATCGAATCCTACTCCGTGAACTTTTTCCTGCAGACGGTTAGCTTTAATCAGTGCAGGGAGTGATTTAGGGATTCCACCAAGAACAGACTTCTTTCCATTACGAAGTTTAATTTTCTCCCAGTTTTGCATTACATCTTCTTCATCAGCAACTTTAGCGTCACCGAATACATGGGGATGCCTGGTTATCAGCTTTTTATTGATTGAGTTAAGAATGTCAGCCATATTGAATGTCCCGTTCTCAGAACCAAGTTTGGCATAAAAAACAATATGGAGCATCAGGTCACCAAGTTCCTCTTTTATCTCAGTCAGGTTTTTTTTCAGAATAGCATCTGCAAGTTCATATGTTTCTTCAATAGTCAACTTCCGTAAACTTTCGAATGTTTGTTTACGATCCCAAGGACATTTCTCGCGCAATTCATCCATTATATCCAGTAATTCCTTAAATGACACAAGTCTTGAATCCTTTTCCATATTTATTTTTTCTTTTTATCCAAAAAATCTATCCTGACAGTTGAGCCGATTGAAAGGTTGAGAAGATCGGTGAGATTAGCCTTGTTCATAGCTATTTCAAGCAGTCCTGATGAGTTAAATAGTGCAAGTAGTTCTCCGACGGACGTTTCGGAGTATGTTTTGTTGATACGTGTTATTCTATATTTCCGGCTTTGAATAAAAATTTCAAACGGCAAATTTTTCCCTACCCGGTCAAAAAGTTCATTTGTAATATTAGTAATAGCATTTTTATATGAATCAATATAAATCACACTACCGGCAATTACCTTATCATCAATAGTAGCCCGAAGAGGAATTCTGGTAATAAGTTCATTCATTTTTTTGCCAAGCTCAGTAATTGGTCTCCCTTTTGCAAGTTCACAGGCAGTTTCAGCAAACAGACTGATACAAGGGAACGTTGGATAGTTATTCGTTTTTTTGTTAAGCTGAATAATATTTTCCGGTTTGTCTTTTACTATTAGTGAAAAGATGCCATTATCACATCCGATAAAGAAATGTCCGTTCAATTTGATTGCAACATAATTATTTCCTTTATCAGGTATGGCATCTACACCGATAATATGAATGGTTCCTTTAGGAAAATGGTAATAACTATTCTTAATAACGAAAGCAGCCTGACTGATGTTAAAAGATGGTATCTGATGTGAAATGTCCACAATCTGTATTTCGGGACATTTAGTGAGGATGGTACCTTTTAGTGCACCGGTATAGAAGTCATTTTGTTTCCAATCAGTAGTCAGGGTAATTATTGACATAGAGAAAAAAACTTCCGTTAAAGGTTATTATTCGTCGAAAAAAAACTAATTTGCAATTGTCAAAAGTAATGAATATTTAACAAAATTGATGACTCAGAAGATTATATATTTAGAGGATATTGATCCGGTAAATATTTATGGATCAAATAATAGTTTGTTGAACAAAATCATTGATTCCTTTCCCAAACTGAAAATAATTGCGAGAGGTAGCGAAATTAAAGTTATTGGTGAGGAATCACTTATAGCTGAATTTGAAGGAAAATTTATGGCGATAATTGAATTTTACGGAAAATATAACAGATTGGAAGAGGACGATATTGATAAATTGTTTTTTGATCCAGTTATGCAGGCTCATATAAAAAATGGAGATCTTGATGAAGTATTGATTTTCGGCAACGGAGGTCAGTCAATTAAGGCAAGAACAGTTAATCAGATAAATCTGGTTAAGGATTATTTCCTGAACGATTTGTTAGTGGTGGTCGGACCTGCCGGTACAGGAAAAACATATATGGCAATAGTACTCGCTGTAAGAGCATTACGAAATAAGGAAGTTGAAAAGATAATACTTACACGGCCGGCAGTTGAAGCCGGAGAACATCTTGGATTTCTTCCCGGCGATGTAAAAGAAAAACTGGAACCATACTTTCAGCCACTGTATGATGCACTGAGGGATATGATGCCTGCAAAAAAGCTGGTGGGATATATTGAGGATGGAATTATTCAAATAGCTCCACTTGCATATATGCGTGGACGAACACTTGAAAATGCTGTGGTTATTTTAGATGAGGCACAAAATTCCACTGTAAATCAGTTAAAGATGTTCCTGACCAGAATGGGACAATCATCTAAATTTATTGTTACAGGAGATATTACTCAAATAGATCTGCCCAGGAAATCTGATTCGGGTTTATGGCAGGCAGTAAATATTCTTAAAGGAATAGATGGCATATCAATCCTGGAGTTCGATGAAAGGGATATTGTGCGCCATAACCTTGTGAAACATATTGTACGAGCATATGAGAAGAAGGAAAAGAAGAAATCGTAAAACATAACACATTATGACAGAGGTTATTAAAAATACAAATTTTAAATTTCCGGGATTAAAACATTTATACCACGGGAAAGTTCGTGATGTTTATAATATTAATGATAAATACCTGGTAATGGTTGCAACCGACCGTATTTCAGCATTTGATGTGGTTCTTCCAAAAGGAATACCTTTTAAAGGACAGGTATTGAACCAGGTTGCGGTAAAATACCTGGATGCTACTGCTGATATTGTTCCTAACTGGAAAATTGTTTCACCAGATCCTATGGTAACTATTGGCCATTTTGCTGAACCATTTAAAGTTGAGATGGTAATAAGGGGCTATCTTACCGGTCATGCCTGGAGAGAATACCGGGAAGGAAAGCGGGAATTATGCGGAATACAATTGCCGGATGGCATGAAGGAACATCAGAAATTTGATGAACCAATAATTACACCAACAACAAAGGCAACTGAAGGGCACGATGAAGATATCTCAAGAGAGGATGTTATTTCACAGGGATTGGTGTCAGGGGAGAATTATTCAAAACTGGAAGATTATACAACTAAATTATTTAGCAGAGGTAGTGAAATAGCCAAAGAAAAGGGTTTGATCCTGGTGGATACAAAGTATGAATTTGGCAAAAAAGATGGAAAGATATACCTTATTGACGAGATACATACACCCGATTCATCAAGGTATTTTTATCTGGATAGCTACATGGAAAGGTTTAATAATGGAGAAGAGCAACGCCAGTTATCAAAGGAGTTTGTGCGTCAGTGGTTGATAGACAGGGGTTTCCAGGGGAAGGAAGGTCAGCAGATGCCTGAAATGCCTGAAGAATTTGTCTCACAGGTCTCAGGACGGTATATTGAATTGTATGAAAAAATAACGGGCGAATCATTTGTTAAGGAAGACCCTGGAGATGTAAAGGAAAGGATCGGGAAAAATATAAGAGAGTTCCTGGGGTCTGTATAAACCCCCTTTACCCGATTTTAATTTCAAGAATTTCGTTGGTTTCTGTTTCTACCCTGAACCTGTTATCGATACGTTTACCAGGAACCCAGACAATTTTGTTACCTGAAGTCAGTATCCATAAGTTTTCCTTTTCAATCAGGGATAGTTTTTCATCAATAAAGAAATCACTGAGTTTTTTGGGGTCCTGCATTCCGAGAGGATAAAAATAATCACCGGCTTTCCATTTTCTCAGGATTAAAGGATATTCAAGACCAGATGCATCTATCCATGCAATATCCGGAGAGTGAGGAATCTTCAGGTTGGGTTTTGATGAAAATTTCCTGAAGAATAATCGTATGGGCTGTGTTAATTCTTTTGTTTCCCTGTCAATATAATATTTTTCTGTAGTATCCTTTTTTAGTAGTGTGATAATAAGATGGTTTCTGTCTTTTACAAGACGATGAGTTGATGAAAGAAATTGTTTGCCTGAGATTCCTTCAAGAGATTCAATAATATCAGGAATTATTTGGGAAGGAAAATGGTATGGTTTGAGGAATTCATAGAGATATGTTGCTTTATTAGATAGGTTTTTTAGCTTGTAAATGTCAATCAGGGTTTTATCACCAATTTCAGTAACCGTTTGCCTTTTTTTCTTAATAACCATATTTTCGAATATTTCATAGGCTTCTTCTATCTGGCTGATAGTTTGCGAAAAAGAGTCAATAAAATCGGGATTCAAATCTTCAAACTCAGGGATAATCTGGTGCCTGATCTTATTCCGTTTATACTTGATTTTGGCATTACTTGAATCTTCACGATAAGAAAGATCGTTATCGTCAGCATATTGAGCAATTTCATTCCTGGTTGCTGATAGTAAGGGTCTGATAATAAAACCTGATTTCTTTTTTATGCCGGTCATACCTTTTAGCCCTGTTCCCCTGGCAATATTTAGCAGTACAGTTTCAAGAATATCATTCTTGTTATGTGCCAGTGCTATATAATCAAAACCTTTGGTAACCCTGATCTTTTCAAACCATTTGTATCTCAGATCCCTTGCTGCCATTTGGATGGACACTTTATTTTCTTCTGAATATTTTTCGGTATCGAAATTTTTTACGTAGAAAGGTGTGTTAGAATTTTTAGCGAATTCACGCACAAATTTCTCGTCATTATCTGATTCCGTCCCTCTTAACTGAAAATTGCAATGCGCAATACCAATAGTATTATCTGTTTTCAGGAAAAGGTTGGCCATTACCATGCTATCAATACCCCCGCTAACAGCAAGTAATACCTTATCAGTTCCGGATAAAAGCTGATTTCTGCTTATAAAATCAGTAAATGACAGCCATAGTCCTTTAGCTTTCTCCATAGATTGCAGAGATTTTATGGTAAAATACGATTTTTTTTATAAAAATTACAGGCTATCATCTGAATTCCAGAATTCCGGGAGCATCCACATCAAAATCCCTTGGGTCGAACAATCTTTCACCGGATATATAAATAAATTGTTTTGAATAATCAGCCGGAAGTCTTGGATAAAAAGCCAGGCGTATCTGAAATGTTTTAAAAACAAGTCTTTCATTCCTGATTCTCAGTCCGACCCCGATAGCTGAGTACAGATCATTTCTAAAAACATTAAACTTGTTTGATCCGATAAATCCAAGATCTGTAAAACCGTATAAGGCAAACCGGAATCCATAAACATAGAAGGGGGAGAAGGCAACGGTTTCAAGACTCATTGTTAAACGATGTGTTCCTCTGAGACTATCGCTGCTAAGACCTCGTATTCCATTTTCGTTTGAGATGTTAATGTACTCATCTTCAAATCGCCTGATACCTATGTTATAATCGATATTAATAAAGTGTCTTAGGTGGTAATTATTAAAAGGAAGAAGATTTGTGAAATAACCTGATTTAATATGAAATAATCCCTGACGGTATCGTTGTTCTGATAAAAACCCGGCAAATCCTATGCTAGTATGAAAATAGCCAAGGTTCTTAATGAAATTCCCATGTGAGAATTCCACCCCGGTATAATAACGGTTAAAAAATTCATTATTCTCATATCCTCCGGTAAACTCAAGTAAATAACCATAAGGGATATCCTCAGTAGTTCCGTAATTATAGATCAGGTTTGATTTGTAATACTTTTGTTTAGAAAATGCAATACTTCCCAGGTACAATTGGAAATGGTGAAGATCGTAGTAAGAATATTCATCAATTTCCGGTCTTTCATAAATATTATTGAACAGATATCTGCCGGAGATAATCAAGCGTGATCTTGATGCTTGATCAAGGATGAATGATCTGCCCAGCCAATAATCCTGATATCCATATTTAAGTGGTTCAGGGAGGAGCATAGTATCCAGATCTTCATAGGTAGATGTATTCCTGATAATTATTCCTCCTGCATATTTAGTATTTGGAGTGAAGAATTTTCTTGAAAGATTTATCCCGAATGATTCAGTATTGAAAGCATTTTTGTAATTTATAATCCCTTTAATAAAACTACCCCTGATATTATTTATTTTGTAAACACCTTCATATCCCCAGCTTGGATCTTCATCATAGTTAAAAAACAGATTAGTTTTAAGTTCATGGCCGATGCCAATAATGTTCTTATCATAGATTTCCAATTTCCCTGAATTAATATCAGAGAATTGCAGGTCTAATCCTATGGAAAATTTATCTTTAGTGATTAGCAGAACATCAACAGTTTCATCCGAAACAGGAATAAGAATTATTTTGGCATCTTCAATATAAGGCAGATTCCTGATAATTCTTTCATTATCAGCCAGAACATAAGGGTTAACTTTATCTCCTTTTTTAATTATCAGATTATTTCGTATATATTTTTCTTTTGTTTTGATATGTATTTTATTCAGTGTTTTGTTTATCCATGAGGTGTCAATAATGGATGTATCACGAATCATGGGACCAAATGGGTTGAGTTCTAAGACTCTGACATTATGAATGATTTTTCCCTCATATTGAATAAATCCCTGCTCACTTTTATCTGTTTTTGCAAGATAATTACGTACCGGAGCATTTGTAAACAACCAACTGTATAATTCACTTGTCCATTTATGCTTACTTGCTTTCAATTTCAAAGAATCATAGAATCCTTTTGTTTTTTTTATATTTAAGGAATCAGTTGGAGCAAGGATATAATATTCCAAAAAATGGATAGAATCGCCCGGTATATGTACAATACTGTCTCCAATTAGAAAATAATTTCCTTTTCGTACTATGAGGCTATCTGGTTCTTGTCCGGTGACGAAAGGAACTATTACCAGGAATAGTACTATTACTACTACATACTTATGAATTAATATAATATGAGACAGGATCTTTGACAATTTACCCGGAGTGCTAATGTTCAGACTAAAACCAAAGTATGAACCGAACATAAAAAAATTTAATCTATTTTGACACACAGTGGGATGATTAGTTTTTATTCATGTGAGCTATATGTGACCGTTGAAAATTAAAATATAAAGACATGAATTATAAAGTATTAAATTTTACGACCCTAAATTTTAACATAAATATTTTATTCTGCAAAGATAATGTTATGTATTAGTTTGAAGCTGCAGATTATAATATTTAAAATTGTTTACTTTGTGTTTAGCTTTATTGATAATGTCAGTCTGTTTTGTGCTAAAATTCAGAAACAAATTAATTAATGGATATTCCCAAACCAGGTGTTAATAATAATATACTTATCGGAATTTCTGCAATTATGTGGAGTGCAATAGGGATTTTGCTAAATTATTTTGCGGTCTGTTGGTTCAATATGCTTAGTAATATTGAAATTATTATCGCAATTGTGGGTGGGATTTTTTTAGGAGTCATTATTGCAATAACTGGGTTTAGAAAAATTGCCAGGAAAAATATTTACAGAATAAAAAACCTGCCGGAAAATGCATGTGTTTTTGCTTTCCAATCCTGGAAAAGTTATCTGCTTATTGCTGTGATGGTAAGCATGGGAGTCTTTTTGAGGAAAACTGATTATGTACCAAGGTTATTTCTTGCCCCTGTGTATATTGGACTGGGACTTGCTTTGTTTGGTTCAAGTTTAGAGTATTATTATAATTTGATTATGAAAAGATAACAAAACAGTACATGAATGGCTATAACAGGATCAGACAAAGTTATTCCTCATCTTAATTTGCTCACAGATGAACAGAAAGGTGGGATACATGAGTACTCGATAAAGATTCTTCTTTCAACAGGTATAAGGGTTGATTCTCCTGAAGCCAGAAAGATTCTCAGGAAAGCCGGAACTGCAATTGAAAAGAATAACAGGATCTTTTTATCACGGGAACTGGTTGATTGGGCTATAAAAGCAGCTCCTTCTGATTTAACACTATTTAACAGATCGGGGAAACCTGCTTTTATTATAGGTGCGAATTATCTTGATAAAACCCGTTTCGGGATTGGAGTAACAAATATTCATTACCAGGAGCCCGGATCAGGTAAGGTAGTTAAGTTTTTAAGAAAACATATGGAGGTTTCCGCACGTTTGGGTGAAGTATTACCAAATATTGATGTTATCTCAACTATTGGTATCCCTTCGGATGTTTCATCAGATATTTCTGATTTATACGGGGTTCTGGACATGTATGTTAATACAGAAAAACCTCTTATTATTCTTGTATTGAAAGATAAAACAATTTCAAAGGTATTTGATCTTCTTGAACATCTTCACGGAGATATTTCCGAAAAACCATTTGTATTACCATACATAAACCCTATTACTCCGTTAGTTCTGAATGAAAGTTCGGTTGAGAAAATGATTGCAACTATTCAAAGGGGATTACCCATTATTTTTTCAAATTATAGTATGTATGGGGCAACGACTCCTTATTCTTCAGTTGGTACAATAGCTTTATTAAATGCTGAATTACTGGCAGGGCTTGTATTGAGTCAGTTAATAAAAGAAGGAACTCCCATTGTTCTTGGAAGCCTTCCTGCAGGATTCGATATGGCTACTATGAGTAACATCTATACTCAGCAGTCATTTCTAATGAATCTTGCCTGCGCTGAAATGATGGAATATTATCGTATTCCGCACTGTGGCACATCAGGCAGTGGTAACGGATGGGGACCTGATTTGCCTGCAAGCAATACGCTATGGATGAATCATTTAACCAGTTGTTTAGGAAAGGTTGGAATGGCTCCTTTTGTTGGCTCCAATTTTGATTCCCTTGTTTTTTCTCCTACTTCAGCGGTTTATGCAGACAAAATAATTAAAATGTCAAAGAATTTTGCAAGTGGCTTTTTGATGGATGAGAAATCAGCAGTATTGGATGAAATAGATTCTGCCGGTCCGGGTGGAGATTTTCTTACTTCTGAAAGTACTCTTAAAAATTACAGGAAAGAGATAGAAAACAATCCGGTGTGGCCCGGAAAAACTTTGGAAAAATGGATGAATGAAGGTAATCCTAAAGCAATTGATCTTCTTGAAAAACACACTCTTAACTTGATAGACAATTTGGTGACACCTCCTAATTACCAAGAACTTATCAGCAAAGGGGAGGGATTTATAAAGAAAGCAGCATCGCGAATTGAATGATCAGTCATATGGCTTTAACATCTGGCGGATAATTTTCACACTTCATAAATAAAGTAGACAATTGGCAGTCTGCAATAAAGCCAATACAAAGGTTAAGGCTAAGCAAGAAAAGCAAAGAGAGTGAAGTTTCAATATGTTAGAATAGTTAGTCCCAGTTCCTAAAACAGAACAATAGCATGAGTAAAAAACCGGAAACAAATTCTGGGCAGAAATTAGGATTGTGGATGAGTACCGCCCTTGTTTCGGGTAATATGATAGGTTCCGGAATTTTCCTGATTCCTGCTACCCTTGGATTGTTTGGTGGTATTTCGGTTCTTGGCTGGGTTTTTTCTACGGCAGGAGCTATTCTTCTCGCTATTGTATTTGCACGTTTAAGCAGAATTGTAAAGGGGACTGGCGGTCCATATATCTATGCAAGAAAAAGTTTTGGTGATCTGGCAGGTTTCTTTGTGGCATGGGGTTACTGGATTTCAATATGGTCGGGGAATGCTGCAATTTCTGTAGCGGCAATTAGTTATCTTGGTTTCTTTTGGCCCGGGTTAGCTGAGAATCATCTTTTGTCAGGATTACTTGCAATTTCGGCAATCTGGCTTTTTACCTGGATCAACACTTTTGAAATAAAAAAGGTTGGATATGTCCAGCTTGTTCTCACTATTTTGAAGATTCTTCCGCTTGTTGCAATAGTGATATTTGGCTATTTCTATTTTGACCCCGGGAACTTTAAACCGTTCAATTTAAGCGGGGAATCTGATTTTTCAGCAATCGGACGAACTGCAGCCCTTACATTATGGGCATTTCTCGGTCTTGAATCGGTTACTATTCCTGCAGATAAAATAAGAGATCCGGAGCGGACAATTCCACGAGCTACAATATTTGGAACATTGCTGGTAGCAGTGATCTATATTAGTAGTACTGTTGCAGTGATGGGGATTATTTCCCCTGAGGCACTTACAACCTCTACTGCTCCATTTGCTGATGCAGCAAACACTATCTGGAATTCATGGGCAGGGTATGCAGTGGCAGGTGGGGCGGTTGTTGCATGTTTTGGAGCATTGAACGGATGGATACTTCTTCAGGGACAGTTACCGATGGCTGCAGCAAAAAATGATGTTTTTCCAAAAATATTCAAAAGAACTTCAAAAAAGA
This sequence comes from Bacteroidales bacterium, assembly GCA_021163295.1. Classification (GTDB taxonomy): domain Bacteria; phylum Bacteroidota; class Bacteroidia; order Bacteroidales; family VadinHA17; genus JADFUQ01. The sequence continues at coordinate 11,422 of JAGGXD010000005.1, read as the reverse complement.
ATATTCCGATATTCGGATTGGTTATTTCAAGTATACTGGCAACAGTACTTATTTTTTTGAATTATACACGAGATTTGGTTGAAATGTTTACTTTTATAATTATGGTGGCTACTCTTGCAACCCTTTTGCCTTATCTGCTATCAACGGCATCTGAACTGGTAATATACTTCCGCAAGCATAAAAAATATGGTTACAAACAGTTTATAGCGAAATCAATTATTTCCTTCCTGGCATTTCTGTTTTCAATTTGGGCAGTGGTTAGTTTGGGACTGGAGATAATTGGTCTGGGATTATTGCTCCTTCTTGCCGGAGTTCCATTTTATCTCTGGCTTAAGAAAACCCCACACCCACACGAATCCGTAACCCGTAATCCGTAACCCGAAACATTAAAAGATTACAGTTGAAAAAGGCAGAATTTTACTGCAATCCAACAATCTCTTTCCCCTGAATAAACCTTATGTCTCTCGGGATTCCTTCTTTTGCGATCTTATCCAGATCATTCTGTAATTCTTCTCTTATGAATCCTTTTTCTTCAACAAGCTTTTTTGCTTCTTCATAATTGCCATCCCCTTGAATAACAAGGAGTTTATTTGCAAGCAGTTCCATTGCTTCGGTCATTTTATCGAAATTAACGCTATACATACCGGTTTCTTCATTTTTGGTAAATGCTCCTTGTTCCTGGAAGAAGTAAAACCTGATCATATTAGCTTTTCCATGCGAACTGGCTACTCCAAAACGAATTGAACGGAAAATACTGGCCATGAATGTTACATAATTATCCATCAGGTCCTTTTCTCCCAATTCACCCATCTCAGCCAGTTTTTTAACTAAGAATAAGCCAACAATATCAGCTTTGCCTTCTTCTATTGCACTGTATTGTTCTTTAAGTGCATGACGCACTGTTCCTTTATCATTGATAGTGTTATTTATGCCAAGTCCATGTGCGGTTTCATGGAACATTGTATTCTGAAAGAAAGCCTCAAACTTTACATGTTTTCGCTGTTCTTCAACGATTAACACATTGGATATCGGGACAAGTATTTTATCAAATTTATACTGCATGGCATTTTTCAATTGAAGCTTACGCGATCCTTTCTGAGCATGAACACGTTCATCATTTGGGAGGTTTATTGCTATGGTTTTACTGCCAGCATTGCAATCGCCTGCACAGAAAACAACATCATAAACACCGAGATCAGAATCACTACCCGTAACTTCTGTCTTGTATTTGTCATCAACCGGAAGACTTTTCTGAAGTTCAGGTAGAAGACCGGCGAATTTGTCAAGCAGTTTACTCCATTCCTGATCTTTCAACAAAACAAAAGCCTCATGTGCTGCTTTATAATTGAATAACCCATCTTCGTAATTTTCTATCGGACCAATAACAATGTCAATATTATTATTGCTGAGATCCATCCATGCCATGTCGCTTTCGAAATAATCATCTGTAAGTAAAGCTTCTGCTCTAAGATTAAGATAAGTCTTAAAGCTTTCATTATCAGCTAAATCAGCAGCTTTTAGGAGAAGTTCAGCAGCTTTTTCAGTTTCTTCCTGAAAGGCTATATGGTAAGGTACAGTTTTCAGTATTCCGTTTTCATCCCTGATAACAATTGTATAAAGACTTGCTTTATCAGGATCTGCAAAAGTTTCAAATTCTTCTTTGGCTAAGTCAGCAGGATAAAAATTTGCTCCTGCGGGTTTCGGACCATAATTTTCCAGGAACGGTTCATTCCCGTTTAACCTTTCCCACGGACCAAAGTTGATCTTTACAAAATCAATTGTTGCAGGATCATCTATTTCATTAATAAGAGATTCTTTGTCTCCAAAGGCTTCTTTCCAGTATATATCATTCATGATATCGGCAGCACTGAACAGGTAGCCTAACAGTTCTTTCTGATTGTCTGACAAATTATTTATCATGTCAGATTTAAGTGAAACCTTAACAAATTCATCCACTTTTTGTTGAATTTCCGTAGAATCGTTTTTAGTTTCTTTTTGAACATTATTACAACCTGTCCAAATAATGAGTGATAGAAAAAGAAACATATACAATAGTTTTTTCATGATATAAATGTTTAATGAATTAATAATGGCTATAATGCGATTAACAAAGGTATGTTAATAAAGTCGAAAGTCAAAAGTTGACCAGCACCCAGCACCCAGTAACCAGTATTCTGATCAATATGCTTTCGCGAAAACGACCCTTTGATTGGATGGTTTGCCTGTATAGATACATTTTCCTTTTTCCTTTTTGCCGTCAAGCGGGATACATCGTATGGTAGCTTTGGTTTCTTTACTTATTTTTTGTTCAGTTTCAGAAGTGCCATCCCAGTGAGCAAGAAGGAATCCGCCTTTTTCATTAAGAATCCTTTTAAAATCTTCATAAGTATCCACTTTAATGGTGTTTTCATCTCTGAAATTCCTTGCTCTGTTAAAGATACTGGTTTGAATTTCCACTAACAGATCTGCAATATGTTCGGAAATATTTTCTTGCTTAATTACTTCTTTTGTTAATGTATCCCTGCGTGCAATTTCAACTGTGCCATTAGCAATATCCCTTGGTCCGATAGCAATTCTTACAGGAACCCCTTTAAGTTCATATTCAGCAAATTTCCAACCGGGTTTTTGAGTATCCCTGTTATCGTATTTAACCGAGATGCCTTTTTTAGTCAGAGTTTCTTTTATTTTTTCAGCCGTATTGGATATTTCAACCAGTTCGCTATTGCCTTTATAAATAGGAACAATTACAACCTGTATTGGTGCAAGATTAGGAGGCAGTATAAGTCCGTTATCATCAGAGTGTGCCATAATCAGAGCGCCTATCAGTCTGGAAGAGACTCCCCATGATGTAGCCCAGACCAGATCCTGTTTGCCGTTTTTATCAGTAAATTTAACATCAAAAGCCCTGGCGAAATTCTGACCAAGAAAATGGGAGGTTCCGGCTTGTAAAGCCTTACCGTCCTGCATAAGTGTTTCAATAGCATATGTGTCAATTGCACCGGCAAATTTTTCAGCCTCTGATTTTAATCCTTTAATAACCGGTACTCCCATGTAGTTCTCAACAAAGTCAGCATAAAGATCAACGATTTTTTCTGTTTCTTCAATAGCTTCATCTCTGGTTGCATGGGCTGTATGACCTTCCTGCCAAAGGAATTCGGTAGTCCTGAGAAAAAGCCGGGTTCTCATTTCCCATCTCACCACGTTAGCCCATTGATTAATAAGCAGTGGAAGGTCACGATAGGATTGTATCCAATTCTTGTAGGTGTTCCAGATAATTGTTTCGGAAGTAGGACGGACAATCAGTTCTTCTTCCAGTTTCGCATTTTCATCAACAACCAGCCCTTTTCCTTCCGGATCGTTTTTTAAACGGTAGTGAGTAACAATTGCACACTCTTTAGCAAAACCTTTTACGTGTTCTGCCTCCTTACTGAAAAAGGATTTTGGAATGAACAAAGGAAAATAGGCATTACTGTGGCCTGTAGCTTTAAACATTCTGTCAAGCTCGGATTGCATTTTTTCCCATATAGAATATCCATATGGTTTTATTATCATGCATCCGCGGACAACTGAGTTCTCGGCGAGATCTGCTTTTATTACTATGTCATTGTACCACTGTGCATAATTCTCACCTCTCTTTGTTATTACTTTTGCCATAATCTTTTTTGGTATGGAATTTGCCTTATTCTTATTAAAAGGTTTTTAAAACCTTGCAAAGTAAATAAAATCTATCAGATTAATAAAACAGGAATGGGAGGTAAGTCATGAAAACAAAAGCAAAAATATTCATTATAGCTGCAAGTCTGGGATTGTTAAACACACAGGCATTTACAGCTTCCTCCGGTATAAACCAGGGAGACCATTTCCGGTTTGACAGAACTAATCCTGCAGGTCAGGATGTAATTGTTGAAAATAATTATTACTATGGAGATGGAGATTATATATATGATTATTACTATGCTTCAAGAATAAGAAGGTTTCACAAACCTTATGTCTCTTATTCTTATTATAATTCATACTATACTGATTGTTACTGGTACACATACGAGCCTTCATATTGGGGTATGAGCATATATCTTGGATCGATGTGGAATCCTGTAGGATTATCTATTTCATTTGGGTTTCCTTTCAGGTCATACTATCGATCATATTATTACAATCCATATCCATGGTATCCTGTATATAATATTGTGTACAGACCCCGGATTGTGAACAGATATTATTATAATACATGGTATGGAAATAGAATTCGTTATCACAGACCTTATTATGCTAACAGGTACAATTATTATAATAATTACCGGGATTATTATAGAGATGGTTATTACTCACATTCTTTCAAGTATGCAAGTAATTACAGGGCGGGTAACAATTACAGGAAAAATCAGGTTGTACCTTCGAGAACCTCAGTAAACCGGGATAACAGTAGAAACAGTAATGTTATTAATAGCAGTAGGCGCAGTTCACCAACTAATACTGCCGGTACCGGAAATTATAACAGAAGTGCAGAAAAAGAGAGACGGGTAGTAACTAATACAAGGAGAAATACTACGATTCCAAATAATAATCGTGATATTAACCGTGCGCAAAACAGGACTGAAACACGAAGGAGTACTTATGTGCCGTCAACGAACAGATCCAGTCGTCCTGTTTATAAAGCACATCAGAAAAATAGTAACAGGACCAGGATATCAAAACCTGCAAATAATAATCGTTCAAGTAGTTATCGTACGTCTACAAAGACAAGGAAGAGCAATGTGAGGTCTGGTAATCCGAGAAGTAAAAACTCTTCAAAAAGAGTTACACGGTCGTCAGGAAACAGTAAGTCAGACCAAGAAAAATCCTCAGGAAGGAGACGATAAATAAATAAGAACCCGGTTAATCCGGGTTTTTTCTTTTTGTGAATTGTCTGAATTTATTACATTTGTTTGATTCATTCAATCAACAAGGTTCTTTAAAAGGGATAATCAAATACCAATAAACATAAGTTTATTAAAAAAAGGATGCTGTTTGGTATAAAATTTGCACATTTATTAAAAAATTGAAACTTATCAGGAGGTTATATTATGAAAACCAGGTTATACATAATAATTTTAGCATCGGGCTTTTTAGGAGCTTGTTCAGGAAGCATGATGTTGTCAACCGGATATGATGATATTTATTATTCACCCGGGGATGAGCCGGTTCAAACAGTTGTTAAAAGATCTGCAGCTCCTTTGGATAATGCTTACAGTGCGATGGAATTTGCAGATGCCGGGACAACAGAAAAAGGACTAAATGTTTATCAGACAGATACTCTTCAGGCTGATGCTTATTATGAAGCAGGTGATAGTTCAATGATAGTGAATAACTATTATGAAAATGGTGGCTATGATTACTATGGAGGAATACCCTATTCATCAAGGATAAGGAGATTTTACGGGTATTCACCCTCATTTAGTTATTTTAGTCCTTATTATAGTTCGTTTTATAGCCCTTTCTCTTTCGGGTTTTATTCAGGATATAACATGTTCAGTAACAGGTATTATTACGGAAGTCCTTATTATGGTTATGGTTATGATCCTTATTATTACGATTCTTTCTACCCGGGTTCATACTATTATGGATCATACAGGTCAAGATACCGGTCCCCTTATTCTTATTTTTCTTATGGGGGATATCCTAATTATTATAATTCCGGCGTTTATTATAGAAATTCAAGCAGGTCGGATGACGTTTATGTAGGACACCGCAGGTCAGGTACGACAAACAGAAATGTTATGAGTACTACTAACCGGTCAAAAAGTAACTATGCAAGTTATCAGGAAGCAAATAGAAGGACCAATGCGAATTCTTCGGGAAAAACATCAAATACTGTAACTACAAATAGAAACACAACAAACAGGAACACTACAACAGTTAGTAATATTAATCCTGCAAATAGAAGGGGAACTTCAACAAACAGGGTTACAACTACAACACGGGTTCCTCAAAAGAATTCAACTGTCAATAATAACAGGAGATCGTCTACATATACACCCAGATATAATAATACCAGGACAAGTTCAAAACCGGTTTATAACCGTAGTGCAAGAACGTATCAGGGTAGTAGCTCTAACAGATCAACCACCACTTCAAGATCGGTTTATTCCAGGCCAAGTAGTACAAGCAGGTCGACATACTCAAGACCGGTAAGTAGAAGTTCCGGATCGAGTGGATCATATTCTCGATCAAGTGGAAGCAGATCAACTTACAGCCGCAGTTCCGGCTCTTCAGGTTCAAGGAGTTCAGGATCATCTGGTTCAAGAAGCTCTGGTGGTTCAAGTAGAAGTTCCGGCGGATCAGGAGGCAGAAGATAAAACCCTGGTTTTATTGAATTTTGGTTGATCTAAACAAGAAAATAAATTGACGGATTGTATCCGTAATGGAGAAGTAATATTAAATTATAAAGATAAACATCATGAAGAAAATATATATTACATTAATTGTGACTTTAGCTGTGAGTTTTTCAGGATTTGCCCAGGGGGAACAAGATGCTTTGAGGTATTCACAGTACTTTACCGGTGGATCTGCCAGATTTTCGGCTATGGGAGGTGCATTTGGTGCACTGGGAGGTGATTTTTCGGCTTTATTCATTAATCCTGCCGGATTAGGTGTTTTTCGCAGTAGCGAATTTAGTTTTACACCAACACTTAGATATAATACAGTTGAAACAAACTTTGCCGGCAGTGTAAATGATGATCTCGATTATGATTTTAATCTTAATCAGTTAGGATTTGTATCGTCATTTGATCTGGGAAACAGTGAGGGCTGGTCAAACATTAGTATTGCTGCCGGTTATAGCAGGCAAAACAATTTTAACAGGAATGTAATAATCGAAGGGGTTAACAATTCAAACTCAATGCTCGATTATTTTGCTAACTATTCTGATGGATATCTGCCGGAGGATTTGAACAGCTTTAATGAATCCCTTGCATATGATACCTGGCTTATTGATACAGTGACTAACATGGGGTTTGATGATTATGAAACTATTCTCTCAAATTATGGTGATGAAGCAAATTCAACATATGGGCAGGTTCAACAGAGGACTTTAAACAGTAATGGGAATTTGGGTGAATATATGTTCAGTGTTGGCGCAAATTACGGAAACAGTTTGTACATCGGTGCATCATTTGGAATACAAAAATTGTATTACTCCGAGAGTAATGAACATATTGAGTCTGATCCTGATGATCATATTTATGATTTTAACAGTTTTACTTATTATCAGGATCTTATAACAAGGGGAAGAGGCTATTCGTTTAAGATGGGAGCTATATTTAAGCCGGTTGAGATGTTAAGGCTTGGTGTTGCTTTTCATCTGCCTGCCTTTTTTAAACTTGAGGATGAATATTATTCTTATATCGATGCTTCGTTTGATAATGTTGATGCTGAGGGGATTAAGGATTATAGTTCCGATTCTCCTGATCTATTCTATAGGTATGAATTAACAACCCCTTTCAGAGCTATTGGAAGCGTGGCTTACCAGTTCGGAAAGCGGGCATTATTTAGTGTTGATTACGAATTTGTTGATTATTCTACTGCACGCTTAAGAAGAGGAGAGGATGATTATAATTTCAATTCTGAGAACGATGCTATTAAAGATGCATACAGGAAAACAGGTAATCTCAGGCTGGGTGGAGAGTACAGGTTGGGAGCCATTTCCTTAAGAGGAGGCTATGCTTATTATGGTAGTGCATATGCTAAATCTGAAGCTAATGCAGATGCAAGTTATTCATTGATCTCTGCAGGTGTTGGATTCAGGCAGAAGAAATTTTATTTGGATTTTGCCTTTACTCATATGATGCATGAAGAACAGTACTTTATGTATACAACAACAAACCTTATTCCTTCAGTGAATGAGTCAACTACAGATAAATTCCTGGCTACTGTTGGAATTCAATTCTAATCATATAACGGTATTTTAACAAGTGATTATAGATTCCCTTAAGTAATCCGCGCTTTCCGGACCTAAATTAAAAAGCAGATCCAGAATACTCAGATTTGGAATAAATCCATGCTTTGGACTGAAAACCTGGGTATATTCCATGTTCTTAAACCAGGGACTTCTGAAAGATTTTTTAGGGTGTATTTTTTCCCTGAAATCAAGCATTTTTGAAGGATACTGATTTTTGAAAGATTTCGTAAAAGAAAACTCCTGTTTAATATCAAGGTGGCTCAGAAAGATTTTCATAAGAGAAGTGTTAAAGTCTATCAGATAGCGGGATTCTTGCTGGTAAAAGGGGATTAAATCGTCAATATAAAACTCGAAAAACGGGGCAGATTTATATGATGAAGTAATTGAACGCCAGTGATTTGCCTGCCAATTAGTGTCATAATCAATCTTTAGTTCATTAATAGCGGTTTTGTGAAAACTTCCCCGTTGTACCGGTACAACAAGAGTCAAAGGACCATTAGCACCATATATTATGCATCTGTTACGGTAAGATTGCTTTAGATAGTTTTCATTTTTTTCAATTAGGACAGGATAGGACAGGAAGAAGCTGGAATAGTAATAGATTGGACCAAGATAGGTTGTGGAAAGGATTATAGATGCTTTTTCTGGCATTGGTTACTGGTTAAAAAGTTTCATGTTTCAGGTTTGATGTTACAGGTTAACTTCGAACTTCAAACATTCTTCAAACTTCAAACATTCTTCAAACTTCAAACTAATATTCACTCAACTCTCTTAAGTTAGAGTTTATTTATCAAGTTTGCATTGAATCCGGCACCAAATCCATTATCAATATTAACCACAGATACTCCGTTGGCACAACTTGTAAGCATTGCAAGGAGTGCTGAAACTCCTTGAAAATTTGCACCATACCCTATACTTGTTGGTACTGCAATTATGGGTTTGGTTATCAAACCTCCGATTATGCTTGCTAGTGCGCCTTCCATTCCTGCAATAACTATTACAACTTTTGCCTTTCGCAGAACAGATATTTTATCAACGAGGCGATGTAAACCTGCAACTCCTGCATCAAATATCCTTTCAACCTTATTTCCCAGCAGTTCGGCTGTTACAGCTGCTTCTTCGGCAACAGGTATATCAGAGGTCCCGGCAGTTACTATTGCTATGTATGATTCACCTGTTTCTGTTTTTTTCTGTTGCACACTTATTATACGGGCAGTGTTATAATATTTAGCTGAAGGAATTGATTTCTTTATGTCATCAAACATTTCCCGGCTTGCACGTGTGGCTATTATATTCCCGCCTTTTTTATACATGAGTTCACAAATCTTTCTCACCTGTTCAATTGTTTTTCCCTCACAAAAAATAATCTCAGGATATCCTGTTCGTATTTCGCGATGAAAATCTATTTTTGCAAAGCCAAGATCAGAATAGGGAAAATCCTCCAGTTTCCGAAGAGCATCATTAACTTCCAGTTTTTGTTCCTGTACCTGCGTTAATATTTTCTTTAATTCCTCTGAGTTCATAATGGTTATTGTTAATAGTTGCGCAAATTTACTAAAAAACCTTAATTTTCAGGTTTAATAAATAATTAGTCGGCAGTCGGCAGTCGGCAGATGGCAGTCAAAAGCCTCAAGCGCAGCTCGGGGTTTTAGAATCGTTAACTCTTGTTAGTTTACAATAACCGGCCAGACCGGTGGGAAAAAGGATATACCAAAGGGGCGTAATCATCAGTGAACTTCGAAGGATTGGTAATAATTGTGAGGAGAAAACAAAAGATATGAATTGACTAAATAGAAAAATTTTAGTAAATTTGTAAAAATGGTACTTATGAAAACTGTTGAACTAAAAAATATACTAATTCATAGAATCGCAGAGATTAATGATAAATCCTTTCTGCATGCGATAAAAACAATACTTGATTCCAAATCAGAATCAAAAGTTCTGACACTAACACCTGAACAAAGAAATGAAATAATCGCATCGAAAAAGGAAGTTGAGCAAGGATTATTTATTAAAAATGATGAACTTGAAAAAGAAATTGACGGATGGCTCAATACAAAATAATCTGGTCAAATAGAGCAAAAATTAAGAGATACGAGATACTGGAATTCTATATAAAAAGAAATAAAAGTAAAACTTATTCTATAAAGCTTAATAAGAAATTCAATAAAGAACTCAGGCTTCTAATCAAGCAACCAAATCTCGGAATTAAAACTGTATTAAAAGGAGTTAGAGGATTAATAGTTGATGATTTCATATTATTTTACGAAGTTATAAAAGATATTATAGTAATTCATTCTATCTGGGATTGCAGACAAAATCCAAATGATTTGAAAATTAAGTAAAAATGCAACTTATTTTATCACGAATAATTAACAGGGCAAAGATGGTAATTCTATTTTGCTTTTAAGCCTACAGTTTCCACTCTGGACATAACACAAATCAACTCATAACCGGACAGTAATGAGTTCAGTTCAAGATACACAAATTAGAACAGAGCCTATTAATGCCGTTATTAATAACGTAATTAAATTTCAAACTGTAGCACGTAGAAAACCGGAAGACAGAAAAACAAACTTTTACAAACCCGAAAAATTAAGTGTGGTAAGCAGGAAGTGTATGGGGAAGAGGCGCACTGGATTTGGTTATTCAGGAGTCAGGCAGTTAATGATTACTAAATATATGTTACTCTTTCCTTTTCAACTTTTTGTTCTTTTTCTCAGGTAAATAATTTTCACTACTAACAACATTTTGTCCTGTTTCATTTTCTAATGCTTTCCGGGCATCACCTGCGATTTTACCTCCTTTTTTTGCTACTTTTTTATTTTCAAGAAATTTCTTAGCATCTGTTTTTTTTGTTATTTCAGTTGTTGATGCTTCACCAAGCATTGAGAAAATCAATTCAAGGTCAGTCATGTGGTCTCGAAGATTTTCTCTTTTCAATCCTTTTACTTGTTTGTACTGCGAAGGGGTTAGTCCAAATGTAGCTTTGGATATTTCTGCTGTTAATATTGCATATTCAATTTGTTCTTTTACTCCCCGTTTTTTCCATTCATCTGTTAATTCATCACGTATTGCAATACTACGCATTCGTTTTTCTATCCAGTCATCAGAATAACCTTTCGCTTTATAAATTTCTCTTGCTCTTTTTGATGCTAACTCCGGATTTTCGATTTCTTCTAATCTTTCATATCCGACTTTTGCAAGCCAGCGTTTGAAAGGTTCAGCTTTTTGTGATGGTATTGATTGAATTATTCTTAAAAGCGTTTTTGTATTGGCTACATCTGTGTTACGCCTTTTGCCATCTTTTGCTATCATCTTCAACTGTCCGATTTTTTCGGACACTTCAATATAGCCTTCTGATATTAGCTTATTTTTTAAATCATTCCAATATTTCCTGGGTCTTTGACTCTCAGTTAGTATTTCAATAACATCGATTATTGCAAAATACCACTTTTGATCTTTTTCATCCCAATGGGTTCTTAC
>JAGGXD010000084.1 GCA_021163295.1 Bacteroidales bacterium | reverse complement strand
GAAGAAGATCAAATTTAAAAAAAATATAAACCATTTTGCTATTGTATAATTATTATAAATATATATTTTCATAATTAGTATTTATCCATAAACTCCTGTTCTCATCTTCTCCTGTTCTCATCTTCTCCTGTTCTCATCTTCTCCTGTTCTCATCTTCTCATCTTCCCTCTCTTTCCAGAATAATCTCCGCGGTAATCCGTATAGCCTTTCGTACAACATCACTGCATTTTTCCGTAGCACCTGCTTCCTGGAATTCTTCAAGTTCCTTCGGATTGGTTAGATGAAAACATCTGCCAAATTTCAATTTTTGAATATCGTGGCACATGGTACTGCCAAACTCCTTCTCAAAAAGTTCACAAAACTTGCCGGAAGGGATTAGTGAATCTCTGTATTTATCCCAGTCATGTAACTCGTTTTCCCCCCGCCCATAGATCAATCCAAAAGCCATAAGCGATCCGATTACAGCCCCACATGTTTCTCCTCTTTCCGCGATACCAGTTAAAGGAGTCAGTGCCTTCAACACGTCATCGCCTTCAAGACCAAACTGCTCCTTTAATGCCAAAAAACTGCTTTGCGCACAATTATATGAAATTTGCATATACTTATTCACCTTCTGATCGAGCAACTTCATAACCAGGTCCCGCGGCATTTCCAGGTTTTCTGAAATTTTGTTTTCAAATGTTGATTCATCTGAGTCTTTAATTATTCTGTCACTTTTATCCTTTCCCTTGATACTACATGAACCCAAAGCCACACTTCCAATAGTTGCAGCTATTGAACTATAAATAAAATCACGGCGTTTTAGCTTCTTTTTCATAGCAACTTTATTTTTTATCCTCTTCTCTTCTTCTTTCTTACTCAACCACTTAACCACTCAACTTTTACTTTCTTCACTTTTGCCTTTTGCCTTTTGCCTTTTGCCTTTTTTACCGATACTGCCGACTGTGGACTTCTTCAATCTGTCTTACTAATTGCTTTCCGAAGGTTCTCGGTGGTAACTTTTCTTGTATTATATACTTTCATATATTCCAGGTGTTCCGGATCAGACGGATAGGATTCTTCAGGTCCGTATGGATACCTGCTCATGTCATGAAATGGCAGGGGTAATACAAATTGCCCGGTTGCTGTATTTAAATCACCATCCTTTACCCATCCGACACTATGGATAAGAAAATCCCTTTTCCACCCTTTTGGTAATTCAGGTAAGTTCTTAGCATCAAATTCTATCGTAGTCTCATCACCTGCATTTTTTATTATGTACTTATCGTCTGCTTTTGTAAGAAGAGGCAACACATCACCGTAACGGGTGTAATTACCCAATAAGTCTCTCCATTTCTGATCAGTATTAACATCCTCGTAATCAAACCAATGCGGTCCATATCTACCTCCTTTCCTGTATTCGCGTGAGAATCCTCTAAAATGCAGGTCTGCTGAACACGGATTTAGTAGGTTTGAACGGATTGGTGCTGACGGACTGTTGATAGTATAGAATATATGATCCCAGTAAATTTCCATATTGGTACGTATTCTGATCCGTGAATCTGATGTTGGGATTTTGTCCATAAGATCAACAACAATTGTTTTATCTTTTCCCATTGGGAAGCTTAGATTATCAATAATCGTTTCCCATTCACCTTTTTTATTAATTACCTGAAGGTATGGTGAAATTATTTTTATCTCGTCTGATTGTGAGATGGAGGCATTAATACTGGCGTCAGACGGAAATAACCAGCCATTAAGGAAAAGGCAAACATCTTCTGACGTGTCAATTTCACCCAAATTTAAAATCAGGTCTGTTTTTTCAGTCACACCCTGATACTTTCCCGGTTTGAAATTTGATACATATTTGTCATCTTTTTCAGCAATAAATGGCAGTATGTTTATTCCATTTTTGTTAATTGCCGATACCGGCAGGCGTTTTTCTCTAACCTGGTAAACTTTATAACCCGGATTATCCGGGGGGGTAAATCTTTCATCAACAAACAGGTCGATTGAATCGGGAAAATCAAGTGCAATTAGTTGAACTTTATCAAAATATATTGTTTCCCATAATTCATCTGTGATCTGAATTGAATATTTACCATTTTTTAGTTTCAGGGATTCCCCCGGAATTTTGATATAATCAACTGAGGCATCAGAACAGGCATATTTTGTCGCTTCCTGTTCGCCCATAATACCAAGGGGCATGCCCAGCGCACTTCTCCACATAATGTCTTTCACAAATTCATATTGCTCTCCATTCCATGTATAAAGAAAAGGACAAGATCCTTTTAGCATCTGTTCCTCAACCAGGTTCTGATCCGTTTCGGGAAAAAACATATTTTGCGGAACACCATTTGTCCACATAATACGTATTACATCCGCTTTTTCCCGGGGTCCTAATCCGAAATGAATGTCAGGCTCAGTTACAACTTTTGATTGATATAAGTTACCGGCTCGTATTTCAACTTTTGCCCCAATTCCATAATAATTATTTTTCCCGCTTCCTGTTCTCAGGCCAACAAGTTTCATCTTTACGAAATGATTGTTATTCCCTCCGTCATTTCGTAGAAGACGAACACTCCCATTCATCCCGGTAATAGCAACATCCGTATCACCATCATCATTGTAGTCAAAAGTCAGAATGTCTCTGCCCGATGTTAAATCTTCAGGTAAAATATTCAATGCAATCCATAACTTTCCTGTTCCATCATTATGATAGAGAAACACACCATTATCGCCTTCTGTTTCTGATTCGCCAACAACAAGAAGATCCAGAAATCCGTCGTTATCAAAATCAAGGAAAGATGCGTCGTAGGCCCGAACATTTTGAAGGGTCCGGATTAATTCTTCCGACCTGTTATCTATCTCAAAGGTGCCATTCCCCCGGTTACGAAACAATCTGCAATTTCCCGCCTTAAGTGACGTTACAAACAGGTCTGAAAATCCATCATTATTGTAATCTCCAATTGTAACTGCACTTGATCCCTCCTCACTTTTCAGACCGCTTCCCTCAGTAATATCTTTAAAAACCCCCTGTCTTTGATTTGAATAAAGCGTATTAGAGTTATTATTGTTTAAGACAAAAAGATCAATGTCGCCATCTTCATCAAAATCAGCAAACCCTGCATCAGTACTCAATACATTTTCGCCTGACAGATTAGATTTTTCGGCCTGTTCAAGAAAAGTGTCATCAGAATTATTTCGATAAAGCAGGTTTGAGGTTGGTCTTGTAACAAACAGATCAAGATCTCCATCGTGATCGAAATCAAAAAACAAGGATTTACTTCCTTCTGAAATATCTCCAACTTTAGCTTTATCTGAAACGTCAATAAATGTCCCCTCGCCGGTGTTTTTATATAAAATATTTGATCCTTCTTTAACTATATACAGGTCCATAAATCCATCATTATTATAATCGGCAAATTTAGCTGACAATTCCATCCCCTGGTGCAGAATACCTGCTTCTTCTGAGCAATCCTTAAATCTCCCCCACTCATTTCTGAGTAGATAGTGTTTGTTGGATTGGGATTGTGAATCAAATTGACCTGAGTATATATCTGTATCCCCATCACCATCAAAATCGCATGCTGTAAGGTGTGTGTTATCACCGGTTTTCAGAAAATCTAATCCGGCAGATACTGTTATATCGGTAAAATTTATTGCTTCAAGCAGTGTTTTCCAGTCACCAGCCTGGGATCCGCCCTGTTGTTGATCAAATGTAACTACAGGTGATCCGATTAAGGAGCCTCCCGGTCCTTTTAATTCCAGAATTCCTGCCTGGTACGGAGAGGTTACCTTTAAATAGTTATGGAAGATCATAAACGAAACAGCCGCTTTATCAGTTTCTGCAACTTGCAGTGCAGCAATTGTTTTATCGTAATATTCAATTGCCTCTTTTGGAAATTCCGGGAAAAGTTGCTGTAATTTTTCTGTTTGTTCAAGAGCCATATCAGCCTTGTCTTCATGAATCAATAAATCAATTAAATTTAGCCGGGGCACAATGTTCCCGGGGGCTTTCTCAACCAGGTCTTTTGTATAAT
>JAGGXD010000004.1 GCA_021163295.1 Bacteroidales bacterium | reverse complement strand
GTTTATCAAAATCTATCCAATTTATTTTTTTTTATTATAATAATTTTTTAATTTTGATAAAGTGTTCGAATATAGGATATTGTGTGCGATATGCGAACATTTTTATTTTCCAATTTGTCCGGAAAATAGATATCATCGTTAAATCATACTTATAATAATTAAATCTTTAAGTTCCCTTTTGTTTTTTCCAGGTTCTCTTGTGAATATATATAAACAACATAAATCAGAATTTTTAATTTTTATTAACCCTAAAAACAAAACTGTATGAAAAAGAATCACAGCCCAAACTTATGTGGCTTAAAAACATTTTTTTTACTATTTGTATTCTTAATTGGAATTGGGATACAAATGGCGATCGCCCAGGACAGGCAGATCACTGGTACTGTGACTAGTTCTGAGGAAGGACAGGCACTTCCGGGAGCAACTATTATGCAAAAAGGAACGACTAAGGGGACTGTTACAGATGTTGATGGAAATTTTTCCATTACTGTACCCGAAGGAGCTACTTTAGTTTTTTCTTATGTAAGTATGTTGACTCAGGAAGTTCCAATTGGTACTTCAAGTGTAATTGATGTAATTCTTGAACCTGACTATGCACAACTCGAACAAGTAGTGGTGATAGGTTATGGTACTGCCGCCAGAACCACATTGACAGGTTCGGTTAGTGCCGTACAGGGTGATGAACTCAAACAATCCCCTACTACCAACTTCAGTAACACACTGGTAGGTCGTGTTCCCGGACTGTTTGCGTATAACAGGAGCGGCGAACCGGGATACGATGGAGCCACCCTCAGAATACGTGGTGCAAACACACTGGGAGATAACAACCCGTTGATCGTTATTGACGGAATTCCTAACCGGACTCTGGACCGGCTTAATCCAGCTGTGATTGAGAGCTTTACTGTGCTGAAAGACGCTTCAGCTGCTATTTACGGCACTCAGGCTGCCAATGGTGTAATACTGATCACAACCAAGCGTGGTAAGATTGGAAAACCAACTATCACTATTGATATGAATATGGGCGCCCAGCAACCTACCGTGATACCAGACATGGCTGATGCTGCAACCTATTCCACGATGCTGAATGAGATTGCTTATTACAACGATCCCGGCTCGGGATTGAACCAGGTCTATTCCGCAGCGGATATCCAGGCATACAGTGACGGATCTGATCCCTGGGGACACCCTAATACAGACTGGTTTGATGAAGTATTCAAACCATGGTCTATGCAGCATAATGAGAATATTTCCATTTCAGGTGGTAGTGAGAGATTAAGATATTTCCTTTCATTAGGAAACAAATTTCAGGATGCAACTTACTATAACAGTGCCACCTATTATTCCCAGCAGGATTTCCGAAGCAACATTGATGGGCAAATAACAGATAATATCGATGTTTCCTTTGATGTTGCCGGAAGATCAGAAAACAGGCATTTCCCCACAGTGAGCCAGTGGAACAGCTTCAGAATGCTGATGCGCGGGAAACCCAATATGCCAGCTTTCTGGCCCAACGGTGATCCCGGACCGGATATTGAATATGGGCATAACCCCGCAGTTACCACTACGGATGCCACGGGTTATAACGATGACAGGAACTATCACCTTCAGACCAATCTCAGGTTAAATATGAAGATTCCATGGGTAGAAGGGCTTTCCGTCCAGGGCAATTTCTCTTATGATAAACATATGCGTTACCGCAAACAGTTTGAAACTCCATGGTATCTCTATACATGGAATGGATCCACTACTGATCCTCAAACAATTAGTGGAAAACGGGGACTGGATGCACCTCAGTTAACACAGAATGCTACCGATGCATATAAATTGACCTATAACGCTTATGTAACATACGAACATGCTATTGCAAAAAACAATTTCAAGGTAATGGCAGGAACTGAAAGTCAGAATGGACTGGATAACTGGATGAGCGCCTTCAGGAAAAATTATGTGGCAAGTGATATTGATGAACTATTTGCGGGTGCCACAGATGAGTACATGTCCAATAACGGGTCCGCTTCACAGTTTGCACGCAGAAGTTATTTTGGCCGCGTCAATTACAGTTACGGGCAAAAATATCTTGCCGAACTGGTGATGCGTTATGATGGTTCATATATGTTTGATGACCAGTATGGTTTCTTCCCGGGAGTTTCACTGGGATGGCGAATTTCCGAAGAAGGTTTCTGGAGTGATAATATCGGTTTTTTCGACGACTTTAAGATTCGTGGTTCATGGGGACAGACCGGAAACGACCGGATCTATTACGATGGTCAGTTACAACCGTATAAATTCCTTACCCTGTATGGATTCTCTAACAGGTATTACGTATTTGATGTGGGCAACGAAAACAAGGTGCTCTATGAACAGGCGATCCCTAACCCGGATGTAACCTGGGAGGTAGCCAACCAGTTTAATATCGGTTTCAACACAGCATTCCTCAACTCCCACATGACCCTGGAAGCAGATTATTTCCATAACCTCAGGACGAATATTCTCTGGAGACGGAATGCTTCTGTACCTTCCAGTGCCGGACTTTCCCTGCCACCTGAAAATATCGGCGAAGTCGCCAACCAGGGATTTGAGTTCGTACTCGGATTCAGAGGGACATCAGGAAGTTTAAAGTATGATATTGCAATGAACGGAAGTTATGCCAAAAATAAGATCATTTTCTGGGACGAAACACCGGGCATACCCGATTACCAGCAGTCTACCGGACGCCCTATGGGATCTGAACTGTATTACCAATCCCTTGGTATATTTGTAGACCAGGCAGCCGTGGATGCTTATCCACACTGGGCAGGTGCCCAGGCCGGTGATGTCAAGTTTGAAGATGTAAATGATGATGGTGTTATTGACGGATTGGACAAGGTTCGGAATGAGAAAAGCGGTCTTCCGCGTTTTACAGGTGGATTATCAGCCAACCTCTATTATAAAAACTTCGATATCTCCATCCTCTTCCAGGGAACTGCAGGGGCAGTGGCGTATATCAATCCTGAATCAGGAGAGATAGGGAACTACTATGAAGAATATGCTGCCAACCGGTGGACACCATCCAGTCCTAGTTCCGAATACCCCAGGGCATGGAACCGTGACAATGAATACTGGAGAAGCCAGGACAATACCTTCTGGCTCCACAACACTAACTACATACGGCTGAAGAATATTGAGATCGGTTATAATCTTCCAACCAACATTCTTACTAATATGGGTATTGAAGGTTTACGAATCTATGCCAATGGACTGAACTTGTTAACGTTTGACAAAGTGAAACTGATCGATCCGGAACTTACCTCAGGTCAGGCTTACCCGTTACAGCGAATTGTGAACCTTGGACTGACACTAACCTTTTAAAATATTAGATTATGAAAAAAATATATAAAATCTTGATACTGTTTCTGGTGGTTGGTTTGACCAATTCATGCCAGAAGGATTTTCTACAGCTTGATCCACTGTCTGACTATTCGGATGCAGCGGTCTGGAATGACCCTGCACTGATCGAGACCTTTGTAAATAATATTTACAGGGGTGCACTGGGTTTACCCTTTTCAATTGAGCGGCTTTCCGACTACGTTGACGAGTCGCACTTTACGCCTGACTGGGATGTGACCAACTTCAATAAATGTCTCATGACTTCCGATGGATTAATGGGCTGGGAAGTAGACTGGGCAACCCCTCATACCCTGCATTATCGCTGGGGTCCCCTGTACAGTAATGTTAGGGCATGCAATATTTTCTTAGATAAGATGAAAGATGCTGAGTTTGAAGATAAAGATCAGGAAAAAATTGACAGGATGACCGGGGAGGTGTATTTCCTCCGTGCTTACACCTATCATTACCTGGCAGCTTTATATGGCGGTGTACCTTTGATTTCGGAGCCATTCGGGTTGAGTGATGATTTTGAAACCCCGAGGAGTACCTATGGTCAGACCGTAGATTTTATTGTTGCAGACCTTGATATGGCTGCATCCTTACTTCAGGATAGCCAGGAGTCAAATGCAGGACGGGCCACCAAAGGCGCTGCTCTGCATCTGAAAGCAAGAACATTGCTCTATGCTGCCAGTGACCTGCACCAAAATATGTCAACCTATGCACCCGGATTCAGTAATCCGGAACTATTGGGTTATACCAGCGGTAGCCAGGCTTCAAGGTGGCAGGCAGCAAAAGATGCTGCTAAAGCAGTCATAGATCTTGGAACATATAGTTTATATAAAGCCGATCCTGCACCGGGGGATTCTATTGCACAGAATTTTGTTGACTATTTCATTTCTTATGGCTATGAAGATGAGGACATTCTGCTGCAATATTTCACTCCAAAAACTGAAGAGGGCTGGGACGGTTACAACCCTGCACTTTATTGCGGACCCAATGGTTATCATAACTGGGGTAATAATGTCCCGCTGGGGGAATTGGTGGATGATTATGAGATGAAAGACGGTTCTAGTTTCGACTGGAGCAACCCAGTCCACAAAGCTTCACCATATACCAACAGGGAGGCAAGGTTCTATGCCACCGTTCTGTATGAAGGCGCCCCATGGAGAACACGTCCATCGGATGTACAGAGTATTGATCCATGGAACAAGATACAGGTGGGTTATGTATATGATATGGGTGGTACCATGATTGCTCCGGGAGTGGATACGCGTAGCGGACCTATTGAAGACTGGAACGGCGGCAAATCCGGTTACTATACCAGAAAGTTCGTGGATCCTGCTATCGATCCGCAATATGTAAAGCAGGATGTGCCATTCCGCCATTTCCGCTATGCTGAGACCTTGCTGAATTATGCTGAGGCATGTATCGAAACCGGCGATGAAGCTGAAGCCCTTACCTACCTCAATAAAATCAGGAAGCGTGCCGGTCAGCCTGATATAACTGCTACAGGTGATGCTTTGCGTCAGGCCTGCCGTCATGAGCGCCGGATTGAATTGGCTTATGAAGATCACCGTTTCTGGGATGTGCGTCGCTGGGTGATCGGACCGGATGCATACCATCAGACACACGCGGTGGATGTGCGCTATGAAACTGATCAGGCTGCCACTAATTACCGACAGGCTGACGGAAGTACCTGGGGTGCCCCAATCTTTGCTGAAAAGGAGCTAGGCGGTGATGCCCGTGCATGGTTAGATAAGGCATATTTCTTCCCCATCATGCGGGATGAGATGAATAAAAACACACAACTTATTCAGAATCCCGGTTATTAAACTCTGAATAGTACTTAAATTAAGGCTGTCAAACCAAAGTTGATCCTCTGGTATGATGGCCTTAATTTTTTAATCCAATTTAGCCTGTTTAGCCGGATGAGCAGCAATAGTTGCCCATTTTCTGGGGTTAATCCGAATAACTTTGTTAACCAATTCAGGTCTGTTGTAAGAATAGAAAAAGGAATTATAAAATTCCGGATCTTTTTGAGGTAGTAAAAATGCTTTTTGAAATTCTCCGTTTTTGTTCATATAGCTTATATATAATCTGGTATATCGTCCATCATACCTCCTGCTACTAAAAATAATCCATTTACTATTTGAAGACCAGGAATGGAAACTTTCTGTATCTTCCGAATTTACCTCCGGGATCTCTGTCCTTCCATTTTTAAGGTCCACTAAACACAGATCAGCCTCTTTATGCCAGATAGGAAATGTACCATACTTATGAAGCGTAAATAACAGATAGTTACCATCCGGCGAGATTCTCGGAAATGAAGCACTTAATTCTTTTTCAGAAGCCCTGAACACTACTTCTGTTTTGCCGAAATTTTCATTAAAAGTATCAAATTCGATACGAAAAATATCGTATCTGATAGAATCAAATGGTGTTTTTGTTTCTGCTTCCGCCCGGCAAAAATAGAGATAATTACCACCGGGTGACCAGCAAGGATATGTTTCCATATACCGGGTTCCTTTTGTTCCCGGTACATGAGATACTGTATGATTCTCTGTGTTGTATATAATCAGGTCAGACTTCCTGTCTAATACTTCAATGGTTTTTTCAGGTTTGGCATGGAAATATTGTTCAATTTTATTTGTTGAAAATGCTATATACTTTCCTGATGGATGCCATGAAGGATAAACGCCCGCAGATATTGTTTCATCTGTTTTCAAGTTGACTTTTTCAATTTCGTCTCCTTTTTTGATCATTGTTCCTCCAACAGAACCTCTTATGTGAAACATCATATTTTCACTACTTCCACAACAAAATGAATGGCAGTTTATGCAATTCTCTTTAATTTGTTGATTTTTAATAACAGGACTTTCTTTGAATGTAGTCAGATCTCGCTGGTAAAGTCCCATATCAGACCAGGTTTCATAACCAGGGGGTATTAACCGGTAAACCAAATACGGATCGATTGGTTCTTTGGCAATTTGAACCGGGATTGGGGCAAACTCTGACCAAAAATCTTTTTCCTTTTTGTAAATCCTTATTTTAATAAACAAGCCACTATTGTTAATTAAAAATCGCTCCCATTTTTTCTGTGGAATTTGGAATGTCTTGCCTTTTGAATTTAACTGAATGTTTTTCCCTTTGTTTCCTTCAAACACTGCAATAAAATTTTCGCCATCTTCTTTAACTACAAAATTGATAGGAGCAATGTTCGGAGGAATAGTTATTTCTGTATAATCGGGAAAAATTTCCGGTTGCTGTGGCAAAACATCAATTCTTTCAGGAGGTGGTAGTTTGGGGTTAAAACAACTCACCGCCAGAAGCAAACATGCTAACGGAAATAATAAATAATAGAATGTTGAGCGGATAGTATTTCGAGCTATGATCATAATTTATTGTTTAGGAATTGAACTGAAATTCATATAAAACCAGAATGAATTTTTATATGATGGATACAATGCCCGTGCCGCTTCTTCCTGATCTTTATATGACCTCAATACGGTAATATAATTATTGAATCTTAATCTGGTATTTTGAGAAACAAAAATATCCTGTAGATCATTAGTTTTGTGTATTCCCTTAAAAATCAAAAGGCTTTCATCCAATAAAGATGGCATTTTACCATTATTAAGTTCAAGATAAGATGGTAGAAGTTTTGCAATTTCATCAATCCGTTTATCCAGCAATAGAAGAGACATTAGATAATCAAAAGCCGCTCGATTAGATAAATCGTTTGCTAACAGTGGTCTAAGATTCTTCTCCAAATCAATTCCTTCTGCAAAAAAATCTGAATCGATATTTATATTTATTTTCGCACCCAGTTCAGAATCTTTTTCAATAGCATCCCTGTTGTTAAGAAACTTTCGGTAATGATCTGATATATTTTTATCGAACAATGTACAATCCAGCACATCAATATACTTCTCTGCAACTTTATAATTTCCTCTAACCAATTCTGTCTGAATTAACCTTTTTAGATTCCTTGCAGTAAATCCCTCAATAATCAATGATTCAAAAGCCCAATGATGAGCTTCGTTAACAAAATTTATTGTCCAGAAAAAGTCACTCCCGCTTTTTAGGATCATCTCATTGGCAGCCCATTCAAAACAAAGTCCGCGCTTACCAAATGGTTGAGGGTAATTAAATAACCTGGAACACAATAATCCTTTGTTCGCCAAAGCAATATTTGTGTAAAAACTCCCCAAAAGATTCTTTGATGGATGCTTGTCAACGTATTTTAGCAAGTTATCCCATTCCTCTTTTATTGCAAATTTTTCGATGCTAAAAAATTCATTATTCTTTTTTTTATAAGTAAAATTTAATATCAGGAAAGCACCTAATAATAATATTATGGCTGCAGGTAAAAATCCCCATCTGGTTTTCAAAAATTTCAACTTGTTAAATAATTCCATCAACCAGGGTAAAAGAATAACCCAAAGAACAAAAATATACTGCAATAATTTAATACCATATTGCTGTTTAAAAGGGAATGGTCGGATAAGAAGTTCCTTTACAGGATATAAGAAAACAAATTCAGCAGCAAGTATGATCAATAAAACAGAATATCCAATGGTAAGGGCAATTAATTTACTATCTGTTTTTTTATATCGCACATAATGTTCTGCCAGAATAATAGCTACAAAAAACCATATATAACCACCACAGATAAAATATATTACCGGTAAACTTATTATCAGGAATATTCTCTTTTTCACTTTATCTTCAGGTATAAGAAGAGCAGTAAACATAATAATGATAAATCCCAGTGTATGAAAAACCTGATGTGGATAATGGTTAAACATACCAATAAGGAGAATTGGAGTTAAAATTCCAATTACATAAATTTGTTTGTTGTCTGAAATCCTAAAAGACAAACAACAGACAGCAAAGTAACTTATGGTAACAAGTCCTGAAATAATTATTGCACCAATAAACCGGAACCGTAAAAATTGGTTTATAAAAATCCCTGCGTATTCAATTATTCCGCCGGGATGATCAAGGAATGAATTGAAATATCTGAAAGATGTAATAAATAAACTATTATCATGGTTTGCGATAAGAACATATTCTGCAGGATAATAAAACCATAAAAAGGAAAAAACAAATACAGTAGCACCAGAAAATCTTCTAAAATATCTCAGATCAGATATCTTATGCTCTTTTTTCATTTTCATGAATTTAATAAAGAATACAAAATAACTGATAACAAATATACAAATTTCATAACATTTAGAAT
>JAGGXD010000137.1 GCA_021163295.1 Bacteroidales bacterium | reverse complement strand
TTTTATACCTGCCGAAAACAGGAAATTGTATTCCGCCACCAAATACCCACCCCCAGTCAATATCTTTTATATAACCTACAATGTCGTCATATACATAGGTTTCAGTTAAAGTATAACGATTATTACTTCTGTACTCATCTATGGCTATTCCAGTGCAACGAGCATTCAGATTTAATCCCGCATACGGACCGGTATTGAAATAAAATGAAACCGGATTTCCGAAACAGACGTTATACAGAATGGGAATTACAAGGTAATCGATATCAATCTTTGTATCCACTTCATCTATAGGATAATCACCTGGCACATACCTGAAATGGGAATAACTTGAATCCTGCATATTGTAACCTTTTTGTTCAAATAACACATCAGTTTGCAGGAAAAAATTTTTATTCAACAGGTAAATCAGTGATATACCTGTAGAAAAACCATTTCTGACAGAATAACTGTTATTGTGTTGCTCTCCAATGTTCCGGGAAATATTCCCACCTCCCCTTAATTTCAAAAACATTTTTTGTTCAGAGGCATCTTTATCGGAATTTTCCGGATTGGGATTTTCATTTTTCCTGAATAATCCTGAATAACCTATTCCGAATGTTAGTTCAGTTGAGCCATTTTTACCATTAACGTTTCTTATAAAATCCCGCTTGCCATAGAAATAACGACTGTTTAAATATAGCCTGAAATAATTGTCCAAAGGATATGATACACCGGTTGACAGAAAGTATCCAAAATCATGTTTTGAAGGTTCCGGATTGGATTCCGGATAATAATAAATGGAAGATGACCATGGATAATTAATGTATGGGTTCCCGCCTGTATAATCATAGTTAACCAAGAAGGAAAAGTAAACACCTGCTGACAGCTCGAATTGTAAACGGGTTGGAGTTGTAAATTTCACATATACCGGGATACGACAAAAACTAAAATCCCATTTTTCCCATGACGGTGAGTGATCAATTATAGATTCTTCTAAAGGAATGAAGTAAATATTGCCCGGCTGATATTGATATCCTTTATAATCATAAGATAAGGCTGTAAAATCCAATTCGGTTTGGAATGTTAGCAATGGTTTGAATGAATAACTGAAAAATATACCGGATACAGGACCTGGTTTGGCTTGCCATCTTCCTGTTGTGAGTTCTCCATGCAGATTGGAAAAATTGACACCACTAACAAGTCCGGTTGTGAATTTTTGTGGATAACCGGGCAAGGAATAGCCAAACAAGGCTACTATACTCAGCACAATTATAATATGCTTCATGTGGTGTTTTTTACAAAGATACTTAATAGCTCAAAAAGGTTGCGCTACCTTTAAAATAAAACCTGCTATCTTTGCCTTATTAATGGATAAGAAATGACAAAAAGGGAAAGATACCGGAAAGTTATTGAGTATTTCAGGGAGCATATGCCTGTTGCAGAAACCGAACTTGTTTATTCAGATCCTTTTCAATTGCTTGTAGCTGTCATTCTATCAGCCCAGTGTACAGACAAAAGGGTGAATATTATCACACCTCCCCTTCTTGCAAAATACCCTACAGCTGAAACCATGGCTAAGACATCACCTGAAAAAATCTTTGAGTTCATAAAAAGCTGTTCATACCCTAACAATAAGGCCAAACATCTGTATGGTATGGCAAAAATGCTTGCAGATGATTTCAACGGTGTAGTTCCGCAAAATATTGATGAACTGCAAAAGTTACCTGGTGTGGGAAGAAAAACAGCTAATGTTATTGCAGCAGTAGTTTTCAATAAACCGGTTATGCCTGTTGACACCCATGTATTCAGGGTGTCGGCAAGGATTGGTCTTTCGACAAATACCAAAACACCTCTTGAAACGGAAAAACAACTTACACATTATATCCCTGAGCACCTTATTCCCCTGGCACATCACTGGCTTATACTGCATGGTCGTTATATTTGTACTGCCCGATCGCCAAAATGTACTGAATGTGGTGTTCGTAATTTTTGCAGCTATTACCGGAAATTATCAAAAACATCAGTCTAAGAAATATTCTTAACAATGGAAAAGATTTACCTTGATTATAATGCAACCACACCGCTTCATAAAGAGGTAATTGAAGCAATGCAACCATTTATCAGTGAACATTTTGGGAATCCAAGCAGCGCTCACTGGTATGGAATACAGGCAAAAATGGCAGTTGGGAAAGCAAGAGAGCAGGTGGCAGCCCTTATTGAGTGTGATCCTGATGAAATAATATTTACCAGTGGGGGGACCGAATCTAACAATTTTGCCATCCAGGGAATTGCTTTTGCCAATCAATCAAAAGGAAATCATATCATAACTTCAGCTGTTGAGCACCCTGCTGTAATAGAAGTTTGTAAATACCTTGAGAAAAAAGGATTCAGCATTACATATGTTCCTGTAGATAATAATGGTTTAATCAAAATAAAAGAAGTTGTTTCGGCAATAACCCCACAGACCATCCTAATCACTGTAATGCATGCAAATAATGAAGTTGGAACGATCCAGCCCATTGAAGAAATCTCGAAAATAGCTATAAAGAATAAGATAGTTCTTCATACTGATGCAGCACAGTCATTGGGAAAGATCCCTGTATCAGTAAAAACATCAGGAGTTGATCTTTTGTCTATTGCAGGACATAAACTTTATGCACCAAAAGGCATCGGTGCATTGTATATTAAACACGGAATAAGGCTGGAAAAGATAATACATGGAGCTGACCATGAAAAAAATATGCGCCCCGGAACTGAAAATGTTATTGAGATTGTTGGGCTGGGTAAAGCTTGTGAAACTGCAGGAAGAGACCTTGAGAAGAACCGGTCACATATGAAAAACATGAGAGATCTCCTGGCCAATAATCTAACCAAAGGACTAAAAAATGCCAGAATTAACGGAAATCTCAATAATTGCCTGCCTAACACCCTGAGTATTGGCTTTCGTAATACAGAAGCTAACATACTTATATCTGAGCTTGAACATGTTGCAGCATCAGCAGGAGCAGCCTGTCACACAGATAATATTGAAATTAGCCATGTGCTAACTGCAATGAAAGTACCTGAGGAATTTGCCATGGGAACCATACGTTTTTCAACCGGCAGACTTACAACTAAAGACCAGGTAGAACAAGCATCATATGAAATTATCCGCACTGTAAAAAGTCTTAACCGCGATCAGGAAACAGGTGATCAACCCCTTGAAGAAACAGGCGAAATTAAACTCACACATTTCACCCAGGGACTTGGTTGTGCATGTAAACTACGCCCCCAGGCACTTGAAGAGGTACTTAAGGATTTTAAATTACCAACCGACCCAAACATTCTGATTGGAACAAATACATCTGATGATGCCGCTGTTTATAAACTAAATAAGGAGACAGCACTTGTGAAAACAGTAGATTTCTTTACGCCAATCGTAGATGACCCGTTCCAATTCGGGGAGATTGCAGCAGCTAATGCATTAAGCGATATCTACGCTATGGGAGCAACACCTCTCTTTGCTTTGAATATTGTCGGTTTTCCATCAAACCGTCTGCCATTAAGTATCCTGCGGAAAATTCTGGAAGGTGCAAATAAGAAAGCAGCAGAAGCAGGAATATCTATAATCGGGGGACATACAATCGACGACAGCGAGCCAAAATACGGAATGGTTGTTACCGGGAAAGTGCATCCTGAAAGGATACTGGCTAATTCTACTGCTCAACCGGGTGATCATATTATTCTGACCAAATCAATTGGCACGGGAATATTATCAACTGCTCTTAAACGTGGACTTCTTGAAAATGATACCATGGAAGAATTAATTTCACTTATGTCAGATCTGAACAAAACAGCTTCAGAGATCATGCAAAAATATCCGGTAACTGCCTGCACCGATGTTTCCGGTTTCGGATTATTGGGTCATCTTCTCGAAATGGCAAAAGCCAGTAAAGTTGAAGTTAATTTGTTTTCAGATAAAATACCGGTAATTGATGGTGTGAAAAAGTTTGTTACAGCCGGAATAATTCCAGGCGGAACATTAAATAATCTGGATTATGTTTCTGAATTTGTTGAGTTTCCGGATAATTTTCCGGAAAGCAATAAAATAATTCTGGCTGATGCGCAAACCTCAGGCGGTCTGTTAATATCTGTCCCCCGGTTATATACAAAAAAGCTGGTGAGCGAATTAATAACCAAAGGAGTACATGACACATCTGTTATTGGTGAAGTGATCAGCAAAAAGAAAGGAAAGATAATTGTTTATTAAAGTTAACTTTTTGCTTTTCAATAAAAAATGTTTATCTTAAACAATCCAAATTTAATTCGTCTTACAACCTGAAATTGATAATTAATTCATAAAAAAATGGATAAAGATGAAATAAAATCACACGAAAACGAACCACAAAACACCCCATTATGGAAAGAAGAGGTGTTTTACCAGGTTTTCCAGTCAAACCCTACACCAATGGCGATCAGCAGGTTTGAGGATGCAAAATATGTTGATGTCAATAAAGCTTTCCTTGACTTCCTTGAATATAAGCCTGAAGAAGTAATTAATCATACCTCAAATGAACTGCAACTGTTTCTCGATATAATCCAGAGTGATAAATTTCTCTCAAAGCTGGCAAAACTCAATAAAGTAAGAGATTTTGAAGTAAAAATGAAAACCGGTTCAGGAGACACAAAGAATGTACTCTTTACTGCAGAAACTATAAAAATTAACGATGAAATTTTTCTTCTTACCATTTATAATGATATTACAGAAAAGAAGATCATCGAAGAAAAATTTCGGGCAACATCCGACCGGTACAACCAGATATTTAATAATACGAAAGATTGTGTTGCAGTTTATGAACCTATTGATAACGGTAACGACTTTATTTTCATTGAATTTAACAAAACTGCCGAAAAAACAGAGAAAATTTCAAGAGATAAGGTAATTGGCAAAAAGATTCTGGATATTTTTCCTGCTGCAAAAGAATTTGGAATATTTGATGCTTTAAAAAAAGTATATAAAAGCGGTATCCCTGTTGAATTACCTGTTACACTTTATAAAGATGACCGGATAAGCGGTTATAAACAGAATTTTATTTATAAACTCCCTTCTAATGATTTAGTTGCAATTTACAATGATGTTACTGACCTGAAAAAGTCGGAACAGGAACTAGAACTTAAAACTGCTTATTTAGTGCAACTCATTGAAGGAGCACCCGAAGCTATTGCCCTTTGTGATAATATTGGTTACATAGAAACTATCAATAAAGAATTCACTAAACTATTTGGTTATAACAATAAAGAAAGTTTAGGAAAACAAATTGATGATCTGATAGCCCCGGGAAAAAGCAATAAAGAAGCAAGTGAGATCACTAATAAAGTTCAGAAAGGTCAGATAATTGCTATTGAAACCAAAAGGAGACATAAGGAGGGAAATGAAATTGATGTATCCCTTCTGGCAACACCCATTATTGTAGATAATAAAAAGGTTGGTCAGTATGGAATTTATCGTGATATCTCTGAAAGAAAAAAAGCTGAAGCTATACAGAGAATGGCTCAAAATATTTCAGATGCAGTATTAACAACTGACAATCTGCAAAAATTATTTTTTGTTATCCACAACGAGATAAGTACATGGATTGATACAAAGAATTTTTACATAGCTCTTTATAATAAAGAAAAGGATACTCTTTCATTACCTTTTTTTGAAGATCAAAAGGACAAATTCGATGAATTTCCTGCAGGAAAAACTCTTACCGGATATGTAATTAGAACCAACAAACCATTACTTGCTAAAGAGGCAAACATGAAGAAACTTGAGAAGAAAGGGGAAATTGAGTTAGTTGGAACATCCTCGAAAGTATGGCTTGGAGTTCCTTTGAGAACTGACGATGGAACTATTGGGGCAATATGTCTGCAGAGCTATGAATCGGAAGACACCTACACTAAAGAAGACCTTGGAATACTTGAATTTATTGCCAGCCAGGCAGCACTGGCTATAAATAAGTTGAAAAATGAGGAAGATCTGAAAAAAGCCAGGCAGGTAGCTGAAGAGGCAGCTCTTGCAAAACAACAGTTCCTCTCAACAATGAGTCATGAGATCCGGACTCCTTTGAATGCCATACTGGGGATGACCTATCTTCTGCTCCAGGAAGATCCCAAGAAAGAGCAGCTAGAGTTTTTAAATTCCCTTAAATTCTCAGGGGATAACCTTATGACCCTTATCAATGACATTCTTGACTTTAATAAAATTGAAAGTGGTAATATATTTTTCGAAGAAGCTGATTTTAATCTTAAGGATCTGATACAGGGTATCAGGCAATCTTTCCGCTTCCGTGCCGAAGAAAAGGGGATCAAATTGAAAATGCTGTTAGATTCTGAATTGCCTGAAATAATTGTAGGTGATGCCGCCCGCCTGAACCAGATACTTACCAATCTTATCGGAAATGCAATTAAGTTTACTGAAACGGGATCAATCACAATTGATGTAATAGTTGTGAATAGCGGAAAGAAAAAGATTGAGTTGGAGTTCGCCGTTGCTGATACCGGGATCGGTATACCGAAAGATAAACAAAAAATTATTTTTGATAGTTTTAAACAAGCAAGCATAGATACTACTAGAAAATTCGGCGGTACAGGTCTGGGATTGGCTATTTGTAAACGGTTGATCGAACTTCAGGGCAGGAAGCTGGAGGTTGAAAGTAAGGCTGGTAAAGGATCAAAATTTTTCTTCGCACTTGAATTTAATAAAAGTAAACGAAAATCATTAAAGCCGGAATATGCCGGAGAGGAGAAATTTGATCAGCTTGTTGGGAAAAAAGTCCTTTTAGCTGAAGATAACGAGATCAATGTTATTGTAGCACAAAAAATTCTTACGAGATGGGGAATTGATGTAAAAACTGTAACAAACGGTCTGGAGGTAATCGAAATAGTAAATAAACAAGATTTTGATGTAATCTTAATGGACCTTCACATGCCTGAAATGGATGGTTTTGAAGCAACAAAAATTATACGTAAATCAAATCAGAATAAAAAAAGGAACATTCCTATTATTGCCCTTACTGCGAGTGTAATGTCAGATGTGCAAAATAAAATAGAAAAAGCAGATTTTAATGATTATATTTTGAAACCTTTCAACCCCACGGAATTATATAATAAAATATTTATGCAGGTAAATAAGAAGTTGGAAGTAAATAGTAAGTGAGAAATGAGAAAATATATGATATACAGGACTATTCTATTTCTTGTTTTTTTTCTTCCGGTTACTCAGGCAATCGCCCAGGAAAACATTCCTGAATTAAACAAGAGGATAATTGAATATACAGAATCAGTTATTGGCAAAAAGGTTGACAGAGGAGAATGCTGGGATCTGGCTTACCAGGCATTGAACAGGTTTAATGCCCAATGGGATGGAAAATTTCAATATGGAAAACTAATTAATACAAAACGGGAATCTGTACTTCCCGGAGATATTATCCAGTTTAAAAATGTTAAAATAAAGTACCATATTACCAATACTACATATACTGAGTTTATGAAACAGCATACCGCTATTGTGTATAAGGTTAAACGTAAAAATGTTTTTACAATAGCTCATCAGAACACTGAATTTTCAGGACGAAAAGTAGGCCTAAGTGATCTGAACCTGGATTATGTAGTGAAAGGGGATATTAAAATATACCGTCCAATATTGAAAAGCGATAAATAAACCTCAAACATTCTTCAAACTTCAAACCTCAAACCAATACTCTCCTTACTTACAATATTCCTTATACAACTTTATTCCTTCCCTGCTCTTCAGGTGAACAGCCCTTGTAATGTCATAACAGGCTTGTTTATTATTTCCCATTTTGATATAAACTTTCCCACGACTTAACCATGTATCCGGATTAGTCGGATCAAGATCCAAAGCCATACCATAGTCATCAATAGCATATTTATAATTTTCTGATGAAACATAAGCATCAGCGCGATCGATAAAACTTCGCGGATTCTCAGAATGATTCTCAACATTAATTGAAAAATATTTCAGGGCAGAATAATATTTTTCCTGATCAATGTAGACCTTCCCACTTAAGTGAAGCGCCTCTTCATCAGCAGGAAAATAATCCAGGTAACGGATCAGATCAGTAAGTGCCTTTTCTCCTGCATCCATCCGGTAATATAATCCGGCTCTTTTGATATAAAGATGAAACATTGAAGGATCAGACTTCAGGGCATTTGAAATATCTTTCACCGCCATTGGAAAATTTCCCGACTTAACATAAACATCTGCTCTTCTTTTTCGGAAATCCGGATTTTCCGAATCCAGGGAAATAGCTTTTGTGAAATTCACTTCTGCTTCCCGTATCTTACCCATAGCATAATTTATTCTACCTTTTAATGCATAAGCTCCTGCATTATCAGGATATTTAGAAATATATACATCAATTAACTCAAGAGCTTCAGGATAATGTGCAGTTTTGGATAAATAATCGATTTCCTGCTCAAGTTTTTCAAAAGAGTTATACCATCTTTTTCTCCATAACTCCACCCATTTCCGCGAGTTCTCTATACTCTCAAATGCTTTATTCAGTTTAATTGATTTTTCAGAAACCCTGAACGGAGATCTCAGGTGATCCTCCAGGTGCCGGATAGCTAAATCTATATTCCCAAGCTTAGCATATGTCATTGCCATACCCATACTGCCTGAATATCTCTCAAGTTGTGAAGCTTCATTAAAATCAGCTTTAGCTTTCAAATATTCTCCCAGCCAAAAATATGCCTCTCCTCTTTTCAGATAATAATAGTATTTGTTATTCTCTGTATTAATAGCCTTATCAAATTCAGCAACAGCTTGCTTAAATTCATTCCTCTGCAAACCGGCAAGCCCTTTCAGATAATGTTCATTTTCAGTTTGGGCATTAGTCTGAAAGTATATCAAAACAAAAAGAACGATATATAAAATTTGTCTCATAACTGTTATGTTCTTGATCTAATATTAGTCAGTCGAATGCCATTCGGCTCTACTATATACTTCTTCCCTTTTTACTTTTTTCTTCCTACTTCTTCCCTTCCCCCGGCAACCTGGAATCCTTTTCCGTTATTACATGAATAAACCCTGAATAATGTCTTGTTTCAACTCCGGAAATCCTGTTCTCATAAACATCACAATGATAATAGTATATACCGGGAGCAACATATTTCCCATTATACCTCCCGTCCCAGTTAATATACGGATCGATGGTCTCATAAACCAAACTTCCAGAACGACTGTAGATTTTCATATCAATCCTAACAACAAAATCAGTAGTCCTTGCACGGAGAATATCATTATAACCATCATTATTGGGTGTAAAAACATTTGGTATCTCATAATAATTACATGTATCAACGCATTTTACAGGTGATGAAAGTTCACTTTCATTACCCGCTGAATCAACAGCAGATATTGCATAACAACCTGCCATAGAAAAGTCAGGATAATGTCTGAAAAATGTATCTTGTGGCGATTCAACTGTATGAATAAATTCCAGATCTTCCCCAAGAGTTGGCTTGTAAAAAATCTTATAATTAGCAACATCATCCGGGCATCCGGGTAGAGGCAAATTCCATATCAATTTATTATAAAGACTGTCACAATTTGAAGATACATTTAAATCAGGCGGACAGGGAGGTTCATTATCAACAGGGATACCACATTTTTCATATGAATAATTAATTAATGGATCCAGGATACCGGGACGGTTATAAGTACCGATACTTTTAATAAGGTAACAATAAGTTTTCCCATTTTTAAGTCCATAATCAATAAACAGAGAATCAGAAGTAATCCCAACCGAGTCAAAACTCATGCCTGTATCATCCTGACGGTAAATAACATACTCCATGTTAACCCATGGCACATTTTTTATCAAGTGTAAGGAAAGTTTTTCGTCTGCCGGTTCAATATCCATACCGAGAGTTGATGCTTCTCCTGACCCTATAAGAAACCGGTTCCCTCCTTCATCATTAAACAACTCTATTTTGTACGAATAGTTGGTACCTGCTGTATTAACATGGTCATCCACGAATGTAGTATCATCCAGATCGATAGTATTTATTGTCCCTATCAATGAATAATTCCCTCCCCAGATACCAGGCGACCTGAATATATTGTACTCATATGGTCCATTTGCCGGTATTGTGTCAAGATTTTTTGGTTTAGCCCATGCAATATATACAGAACCGCTACTCTCATCTGTTTCAGTAATACTTACATTAGTTATCAGGGGAGTTCCCTGGACAAGAACAGAGCAATACTCTTCGGATGCAATACTTTCAGTTCCATCGGGAAATACCGCTACAATAATATAACAATATTCGGTACCTTTCATCAATCCTATTCCATTGTTATTATCAAGAAACACAGTGTCTTCCACAGACTCAGTTTCCCCAATAGCTTCATACCCAATACCCGGTGGTATTCCAATCTCACAGGAATCTGGTGTGAATCCAGAAACCCCGCTTTTCCTGTACACCCTGTAACCTGTAACATTTGTGCAACCACTTTTATCCCATACCAGACTGATTGAATTACTGGATGGATAAGCCGACAAACCCCGGGGAGCCGGACCGATTACCTTTATCTCCATATTGTCAATATCCACCAGGCTTAACTGCCGGTCAGTATCTTCCGATTTAAAAATAACCTGGTATGCCCGTTCCCTGACATGATCACAGGTAGTTTGCCATCTGAACCTCGATACACTCAAACCTGTTTCAGAAGATACATAAAAAAACTCAGCCGGACTATCCTCAACAATTAGTGGCCCGCCGTTGGCTATTTGAATAATGCTATCACCATCAATATCAGTACTGATAAAATCAAATTCTACAACTGCTCCTGCCTCAACACATATATCGGTTAATTCCTGGTTTTCGGGCGGTATATTTGTTGTTTTATATACTTCTACCTGGATATCACGTAAAATATTCCCTATTTTAATACCATTTCTCCATTCTTCAATATTCATAGCAATATTAAACTTGCCTGAATCTACCGGTGCATCCCACACATAATCACCGGTTACCGGATCAACATAAAGTGTATCACTCGCCGGTGGAAAAGTATAACCTTCTATCGGCTCTCCATTCTCCTGCAGGCATATTGCCTGACTGTATGAAATACTGTCACCATCAGGATCGTAGGCGGCAGGATTATGAATAAAAACTTTACCTATCGCTGCCTTGTCGATAGGTGGATTTAACAAGATTGGTGTGTTATTATATCCAACCGAAGGATTAATCATCATTGTGGTCTTGAGACAAAAAATCACATTTACCGAACTTGGAATGTTAAGTACCCCAAAATTCCTGTTTGGGTCCTGAACGATGATTTCATATATTCCGGGACCCGGAAATGTGTGTTCCTTAATGTACTTATTGCGTTTGTAGAAATTAGGAAGCAAAATCTCTTCAACCCTTGGTGCAATTGAAGTAGTATTATCCCCCCAGTCTACTGATAGTTCATCGCGATCGGCAGCACTAAGTGTATAGGTAAAAGTAGTAATGGTTATTTCAAAAGTCAAATCAGATATCTGCCTGTATGTAATCTCCCCAGCCCTGTTATGAGTTGAAAAACCTTTAAAAGAAACAATTAAGACTATAAGTAATATTGCTGCTATTCTCCTTAATTCTATCATCTTCTGTATTCTATTATTATAACACACCCAAATTTTACACAAACTCTTGTTAACAAAGTTAAGGATTTTCTAACTCCCACTACTCAACTACTCAACTAATTCAGCTGAAATTGAATTGCAATTTTATTCCTATCAAAAATAAATCCTTCTTCAAAATCATTATATTTGAATATCAATAAGTTACTTTGATCCATGAACATATCCAACATTATAGCATTCTTTATCCCGACCCCCTTTACGTTGCCTGATATGGGATATTTGTAGTACAACCAAACGGCAATATCATCCATTTTTTTCTTTAAAAAAACCGGTTCTTTCAGATCTTCTCCATTTACTATAAAACTAAACGATTCCCTGAAATACCGGCTAAAATATTCATCGGCATTCTTAAGCTCATTCTCCTTCCCCAGATTCAGGTTCACACCGTATTTTCTTTCAATATTGGTTTCAAAATCATCAGTAAAAACCTTAAATGACACAAGAAAAATCTTCTCCCCCTTGCTATACTCTATGCTCGTTACAGAAACATGAACGGGGTGAAGAACCAATAGAAAAAATAAAAATAATTGACTGGTTATCATAATTTCATTATCTTTTCCTGTTTTAATGCAAAAATCGGGCAAAGTATCGAAAAAATCTTTAATGTATCTCTGGCAAATCCTCTGATCGCAGGTTTTCTGCACTGGTTATCTCAATATATGAAGCACCCGGTCCGGGACCGAAGTTCCCTGCAAGAACAACAACCAGGTCTTTTCCGGTAATTATTCCGTTCCCGATCAGCAAATCCAGTGCATTGTAAATAAACAACTCATGTGAAGGATCTTTCATCTTCATATAGTGAGGCTCCACACCATATGATAAAGCAAGTTCACGCATTGTACGTTTCGAATAACACTGTGCAAA
Source organism: Bacteroidales bacterium (assembly GCA_021163295.1). GTDB lineage: Bacteria > Bacteroidota > Bacteroidia > Bacteroidales > VadinHA17 > JADFUQ01. Next base: position 13,288 of record JAGGXD010000137.1, on the reverse strand, counting down.
CACTGTTTTTTCACCTCTGAAACCGGCAAGGTTCCTGATTGTATTCCCCTTTACAGTATCAGCGATAATGGCACCGGCATTCAATCTGACAGAAGCTTTTACAGCTGACTTGGAAAGATAACCTGTAATTTCCGTGCTTAAAGGAATAGTTGGTGCTTCATAGAATTCCTCTTTATCCTGTTCCGCCTGAATAGCAACTTTGGTCATGGTTTCAACTGACCGGACAGGGTATTTCCCATAAGCTGTTTCGCCACTAAGCATTACAGCATCGGTTTGACCATAAATAGAATTGGCAATATCACTAATCTCAGCCCGTGTAGGTCTGGGATTATGTATCATAGAATGAAGTATTTGGGTTGCAATAATTACCGGTTTTCTTAATGCAATACACTTCCGGACAATCATATTTTGCACACCGGGTATCTTTTCATACGGAACTTCAATAGCAAGATCACCTCTTGCTACCATTATTCCATAAACATTTTCCAGTATCTCATCAATATTATCCACCCCATCCTGATTTTCAATCTTGGCAATTATCTTAATCGAACTTTTGTGTTTATCAAGTATCTCTTGTATCTCCCTGACATCTTCTTTGCTCCTAACAAATGAGTGTGCAATAAAATCCAGGTTGTTTTCAACAGCAAAATGTACATATATCCTGTCCTTGTCGCTAAGAGACGGCAGATTCATAGATACTTTCGGGACATTGACACTTTTCCGACTTTGAATAACACCACTGTTACAGACCTCACATAATAAAGCATCCTTATTTTTCTCCACAACCTTTAACTCAATATCACCATCATCAATAAGAACATTACTCCCCTCCGGAACGTCATCCACAAACCGGTCATATGAAACATACAAACATTCATTGTTAGATTCCATTGCAGAATTACCTTTTATATTAATTCTCTGATCCTGTGTAACCTTAATATCCTGTTTAGATTTGTTTGTTCGAACCTCCGGACCTTTTGTGTCAAGCAGAATAGCAATCTTTTCAGATACTTCTCTTACATTATTTATCACCTTAATAGAATCGTCCGGTGACTGGTGTGCTGTATTGATCCTTACGACATTCATTCCCGCGTCATACAGTTTCTTTAGAAACTCAATATCACATTTCTTATCGGAAATAGTTGCAACAATTTTAGTTTTCTTTCGGTTCATAAACTATATATGGTTTTAAATAGTGTTTGTCCATAATTATTTGTTTACTTTTTCCTCCTTACAATTTCAATTAATCCTTCCAGTCCTAACCTGTACGAATCAAGCCCGAATCCCATAATAGTACCATGGCAAGCGTGTGCAATAAAAGACATCTGACGATACTCTTCACGTGCAAGGATATTTGTAAGATGAACCTCAATAGCAGGGGTTTCAACTGCAACCAGCGCATCAGCAATAGAAATTGAAGTATGCGTATATCCACCGGCATTAATAATAATACCATCGTACGAAAAGCCCACTTCATGAATCATATTTACAATTTCACCTTCAACATTTGATTGATAATGATCCAACTCTATTTCAGGATATTTCTCCTGAAGTTTATTAAGAAAGGATATAAAATCACTTGTGCCATAAATATCAGTTTGTCTTCTGCCAAGCAGGTTAAGGTTGGGGCCGTTGATAATTTTTATTTTCATTTTAGTTTTATTTTTACAACAATATGATGCTAAATTAATCAGATTATTCTTAGAATTGAATAATAATTGCTTTATATTGTGTTTAATGTGGAATAAAAGTATTCATAATTTTGAAATTTTCCTTAAACTGGAAAAATCTTTATCGCCTAATTCCGTATCGGCTTACATCCATGATATTCACATGTTAACCCGGTATCTTGATGCAGTACATATTGATAAAGAACCTGCAAAAATTGAACTATCGGATCTCCGGAAATTTGTTCAGTACATAAGCGAATTGGGGGTAACTCCCCGTACACAGGCCCGGGTAATTTCAGGTATTAAAGCTTTTTTTCTTTATTTAATGATTGAGGAAGTCATTGAAGTTAACCCCACTACCCTGCTTGAAACACCAAAGATTGGGAAAAAACTACCGGTAGTATTATCGGTAGAAGAAATTGACAGGTTGCTTGCTGCAATTGATCTGAGTAAACCTGAAGGTCAGAGAAACAAAGCTATATTAGAGACACTCTACAGCTGCGGATTAAGAGTATCCGAGCTTATAAATCTGAAAATATCAAATGTATATCCTGATCTTGGGTTTTTGCGGGTTGTCGGAAAGGGTAATAAAGAACGACTTATACCCATCAGTCACAAAGCCCTGAAAGAAATAAATCTATATTACCAGGACAGGCGCAGGTTACCAAATATTGAAAACAGTGATGGAGATATTGTTTTCTTAAACAGGCGCGGTAAACGATTAACCAGGGTTATGATATTTACCATTGTCAAAGATCTGGCAAATAAGATCCGGATAAAAAAGAAGATCAGTCCGCATACTTTCCGTCACTCGTTTGCAACACACCTTGTTGAAGGAGGGGCTGATCTGAGAGCTGTTCAGGAGATGCTTGGACATGAATCAATCCTTACAACCGAAATCTATACTCACCTTGACAGTGAATACCTGAGGGATACTATTATTAGGTTTCATCCCAGATCTTAACGATGGAACGATAGAACGAAAGAACGATAGGACGAAGACAGCACCCAGCTTCGTCCTCCGAAGTTTTAACGAAGGAGGATACCCAGAACCGTTCATAACAATGGTCAAATAAAATAGTGCAAATAAAAAATATATTAGTATTTTTGCATCAATTTGCTAAAATTGAAAAATATATATACTAACACATTAAAATAGAGGTAATTATGTCAAAAATTAAAAGAGTTTATACATTTGGTAATAAAGAGGCTGAAGGTAAAGCAGAATTTAAGAACCTGTTAGGCGGGAAAGGTGCAAATCTTGCCGAGATGAGCCGTATAGGCGTTGCAGTTCCTCCCGGGTTTACAATTACAACTGAGGTATGTACTGAGTATAACGAAAAAGGTTACGATTTCGTTGTTAAAACAATTAAAAATGATGTAGAAAAAGCGGTAGCCAATATTGAAAATATCATGGGAACAAAATTCGGAAGTAAAGAAGATCCATGTCTTGTTTCAGTTCGTTCAGGTGCACGGGTTTCTATGCCCGGAATGATGGATACCGTACTCAACCTGGGAATGAATGATGACGCCGTTGAGGGATTATCAAAAAAAACCGGTAATCCACGATTTGCATGGGATTCATATCGCCGTTTTGTACAAATGTATGGTGATGTGGTTCTTGGAATGAAGCCCGTTTCAAAAGAAGATCAGGACCCATTTGAGGAGATTCTCGAAACTACTAAAGAAAATAAAGGATATAAAAATGATACTGAACTTATAGTTGATGACCTGAAAGAACTGGTGACAAAATTTAAAAAAGCCGTTAAAGAGAATACAGGAAAAGATTTTCCGGTTGATCCGTGGGAACAGCTCTGGGGGGCAGTGATGGCTGTGTTTGACAGTTGGAACACCAAACGGGCAATTTATTACCGGAAAATAAACCAGATCCCTGGTGATTGGGGTACTGCAGTTAATGTTCAGGCAATGGTATTCGGTAATATGGGTGAAGATTCCGGTACCGGAGTGGCTTTCACCCGTGATGCAGCAACCGGAGAAAATATTTTTAATGGTGAATACCTGATGAATGCTCAGGGTGAAGATGTAGTTGCAGGTGTAAGGACACCGGGACAAATTACTAAAGAAGGATCACAGCGATGGGCCAAACTGGCTGACATATCTGAAGAAGAAAGAAAAAATGATTTCCCGTCACTTGAAGAAATAACTCCTGAAGTATATAAAGAATTGTTTGACACACAAGAAAAGCTTGAAAAACATTACGCCGATATGCAAGACCTTGAATTCACAATCCAGGAAGGAAAACTTTGGTTACTGCAAACCCGTAGCGGAAAACGTACCGGAGCTGCAATGGTTAAAATTGCCATTGATATGCTTAGTGAAGGTTCTATTGATGAAAAAACCGCCATTCTCCGGGTTGAACCGAATAAACTGGACGAGTTACTGCATCCGGTATTTGACGAACACTCCTTAGAAAAAGGTGAAGAAATTACAAAAGGACTTGCAGCATCACCAGGTGCTGCCAGTGGGCAGATAGTATTTTTTGCTGATGAAGCTGAAATATTTCCTAAATCAATTTTAGTCAGAATCGAAACTTCGCCTGAAGACCTTGAAGGCATGAACATTGCCAAAGGGATCCTAACTGCAAGGGGGGGAATGACCTCGCACGCTGCTGTTGTAGCCCGTGGTATGGGTAAATGCTGTGTTTCAGGTGCCGGCAGTATTAAAATTAACTACAAGAAGCGTACTTTAACTGTCGGTAACGTTACCCTGAATGAAGGTGACTGGATATCGCTTAACGGTTCAACCGGTAAAGTTTATAAAGGAATGATTAAAACAGTAGATCCTGAACTTAGCGGTGATTTTGGTGAAATTATGAATCTTGCCGGCAAGTATTCTACAATGAAAGTAAGAACCAATGCAGACACACCAAAAGACGCAAAAAAAGCAAGGGATTTCGGCGCTGTTGGAATCGGGCTGACAAGAACAGAACACATGTTTTTCGAAGGAAACAGGATTAAAGCCATGCGTGAAATGATACTTGCCGAGGATGAAGCCGGTAGACGAGAAGCACTGAAAAAATTATTACCTATCCAGAGGGAAGACTTTGAAGGAATTTTTAAAGCGATGCATGACCTTCCGGTAACTGTTCGTTTGCTTGATCCGCCTCTGCATGAATTTGTTCCTCATGAAGAAGAAAACCAGAAAGAAATGGCTGCAGAAATGGGAATTACAGTTGAAGAGATAAAGGCCAAGGTGGAAGCTCTGCATGAGTTTAATCCTATGCTGGGACACAGGGGGTGCAGATTGGGAAACACCTATCCGGAAATTACTGAAATGCAGGCAAGGGCAATTATTGAAGCTGCTTTAAACCTTAAATCACAAGGCGTTAAGGCTATACCTGAAATCATGGTTCCTCTGACAGGTACTCTGCAAGAAATGAAAATGCAGGAAACAATTATAAGAGAAACAATAGGAAAAGTATTCAAAGAAAGAAACGATACAATCGAATATTTGGTTGGAACCATGATTGAAATTCCAAGAGCAGCTTTAATCGCTGACGAAATTGCCAAATCGGCAGAATTTTTCTCTTTCGGCACAAATGACCTGACGCAAATGGGATTTGGATATTCACGTGATGATGCAGGAACATTTCTGCCAATTTACATTGAGAAAGGTTTATTGAAAAACGATCCGTTCCAGGTACTCGATCAGGAAGGCATAGGCCAGTTGGTTGAAATGGGAACAAGGAAAGGAAGGGAAACAAAACCTGATTTAAAAGTGGGTATTTGTGGTGAACATGGAGGTGAGCCGAGTTCTATTGAATTCTGTTACAAAGTGGGAATGAACTATGTGAGCTGCTCGCCATACAGGGTACCAATAGCCCGCCTTGCTGCTGCCCAGGCTGTGTTAAAAAATCAATAAAATTTGTTTTTGGCAATAATTTATTATAAAATTTGTAGCTCATCAATAATTGCAATTTATGTATTTTGTTTTATTGATTTCAATAATAATATCAGCATACTTGCTCGGATCAATACCCACAGCTGTATGGGTTGGAAAGGGTTTTTACGGAATTGATATTCGTGATTATGGTAGCAAAAATGCCGGGGCCACAAACACCATCAGGGTATTGGGATGGAAAGCGGGTCTGCCGGTTATGGTCGTTGATATATTAAAAGGTTTTGCTGCCGTTACTCTAATACGTTTTGTTCAATCTCTTGCTCCCGGAACTGATCAATTTGTAAACTTCCAGCTTATATTGGGAGGAACAGCAGTTATTGGACACATCTTCCCTGTTTTTGCCAGGTTCCGAGGGGGGAAAGGAGTTGCAACACTGTTTGGAATGGCACTGGCTATCAGCCCATTTTCCACACTGGTTTGTGTAGGTGTATTTTTAATAACATTATTTCTTACAAAATATGTTTCGTTAAGTTCAATTCTTGCAGGATTCACATTTCCCGTTGCAGTTATTGTAATATTTCATACATCAGTTACTTCTATGGTAGTATTTTCAATAGCAGTATCTGTATTACTGGTCATTACTCACCAGAAAAATATAGGGCGTTTACTACGAAGGGAAGAATCAAAAGCAACTTTTCTCTTTACCAAAAAACTATAATTCACGTTCAATTATTTTTTTTAAATCCTCAACTTTCAGATTTGTCTTAATCTCACCCGAGTTTGCCATGGAAATTTCTCCCGTTTCCTCTGATACAACAACTACCAGGGAATCGTTCCTTTCAGTCATGCCAATGGCTGCACGGTGGCGCATTCCATATCTTGCAGGCAGGTAAATATTCTCGGATGTTGGTAAAACACATCTTGCTGCAATAATTTTTTTCCCTTCAATAATCACTGCCCCATCATGCAGGGGATTATTCTTAAAGAAAATTGACTCAAGCACGCGGGATGAACAATCAGCATTAAGAATATCTCCGCTTTCAATTATTGCACTTAAAACCGATCTGCGTTTTAAGACAATAAGTGCCCCGGTTTTTGTCGCTGACATACGTTTGCAAGCCTTCACTAAAATATTAATATCCAATTTTGGCTTAGATGCCAATGTAACTGTTGAAAAAATATTATCGAACGAAAACCGTTCATTTGAAATATACTTTGAACCCAATATTAACAGAAACCTGCGAATCTCCTGCTGAAAAACAATTATAAGTGCTATCACCCCAACACCAATAACCTGACCGAATATTGAACTGATAAGCTCCATATTCAGTGCTTTAACAACAAGCCAGAATAAATAAACAATGAATATCCCTATAAAAATATTTATTGCAACTGTTCCACGTATAAGTCTGTATAACTGGTACAACAATACTGCAACCAATATTATATCAAGGATATCAAGAACTTGTATTGTGATAAATGCAGGGAACATGGTCATAATGTTTTTATTATTCAAAAGTACTTAAATACAATCACTTATTCAACTTTAGATTCATTCAGTTTCATAACAATCTTAATTGCTTCAACTGCTTCTTTTACATCATGAACTCTAAGAATATCAATACCTTTCATTAAAGCAACGGTATTAAGTACAACTGTTCCATTCAGGGCTTCATCAGGTGTACATCCAAGTAATTTTCCTATCATTGATTTTCTTGAAACCCCGATCATAATTGGTTTATTAAGAACAGAAAATTGTCCTAATCCATTCATCAACTCATAATTATGTTCAAGAGTCTTCCCAAACCCAAATCCAGGATCCAGTATTACATTATCCACTCCAAGAAGTTTCAATTCCTCAATCTTTCCGGAAAAAACAGCTAAAATATCATTTACAACATTATCGTATTTTGGGTTTTTCTGCATATTCTGAGATGTTCCCTGCATATGCATCATTACATAAGGAATTTGCAAATCGGCAATTGTATTAAACATCTCCTTATCCATATCTCCTGCAGAAATATCATTGATCATGTCAGCCTCATACTCTTCAACCATTTTTCGTGCAACGCCCGATCGGAATGTATCTATTGAAATTATTGATTCAGGGAAACCTGCTCTCAAAAGTTCCATTGTATCAGACAGCCTTTTTAATTCTTCCCCATAAGAAACCACAGCCGCTCCCGGTCGTGAAGAATAAGCTCCAATATCAATAAAATCCACACCTTCCAGAATCATTTTCTCAACTTTACACACTATTTTCTCCTTCACGGTATAGCGGCCACCATCATAAAAAGAATCAGGCGTTACATTCAATACTCCCATTACTTTTGGAACAGAGAAATCTATTAGTTGTCTTTTGATCTTCATATTATAATTTCTTGAAAATAATGTATCTTTAACGTTTACAAAAATAATTATTTTTTATATCTATTTCTATGTCTTTTGTTGTTATTGAAGGATTAGACGGTGCCGGTAAGTCAACACAGATAAACCTGCTGCAAGATTATCTCAGGAAGAAGAAAATAGCTTACAAGTATCTGCATTTCCCACGCACCGACTCACAATTTTTCGGAGAGATGATTGCAAGGTTCTTGCGTGGAGAATTTGGCAATATAAGTACAGTTGATCCTTACATTGTTGCTTTGTTATACGCCGGAGACCGGAAGGATGCAGCTTCTTTAATAGAAACATGGATTAAAAGCGGAAATCTGGTGTTGGTTGACAGGTATGTATTCTCAAATATTGCTTTTCAATGTGCTAAGCTCCTGAATCCTGATAAAAGGGAACTACTTAAAAATTGGATACTTAAACTGGAATATGATTATTACAATATCCCTAAACCTGATATCAATCTTTTTCTTAATGTACCTTTTAAATTTACTGCACAACGACTCACCGGTACCAGAAATGGTTCGGAACGAGGATATCTAAACGGGAAACAGGATATTCATGAAGCAAACCTGGAATTTCAAAACAGGGTAAAAGAAGTTTACCTTCAGGAAGTTGATTCAGACGAAAATATCAAGATAATTAATTGTTCTGATTCAGATGATAAGATACTTGCTCCTGAAGAGATTTTCGATAAGATACTAACAACACTCAAAGCCAATAATATTTTATAACGCGTTATAATCTATGATACATACTTCACAATTCAAATTTAGTTTGAAGCTGGTGATTGTTTTTTTCCGGATAGTTATAGGTGCTGTTTTTATTTTCTCAGGTTTTGTAAAGGGTATAGATTTACAGGGTTCTGCTATCAAGTTTGATGATTACTTTGTGGCTTTCGGAATAGATTTTCTGATACCGGTATCACTCCCACTTGCCATTTTTCTGGTGTCCACAGAATTTATTATAGGGATCTCTCTGCTGTTTGGATATAGAACCTATTGGGGTACCTGGGGCGTATTAATATTTATGTCTGCTTTTACACCCCTTACTCTTATACTTGCACTTTTCAATCCTGTATCCGACTGTGGCTGCTTTGGTGATGCTATTGTGCTTACAAACTGGCAAACCTTCTGGAAAAATGTTGTACTGATGATTATGGTACTCGTAATTTTCTATAACAGAAAGAAATTTAAACCGGCTTATCCTGCTATAACAGACTGGTCGATTCTGGTTATTATTTTTGTTCTTTTCATAGGTTTTTCCCTCTATAATTACCGTCACCTGCCAATGATAGATTTCAGACCATATAATACAGGCACCAATATCCCTGAGAAAATGTATATACCGGAAGATGCTCCGGTTGATGAATATGAAACAATTTTGATATATGAGAAGGATGGAATAAAAAAAGAGTTTGACCTGGAAAATTATCCGTGGCAGGATTCTACATGGTCCTTCGTTGAACAAAAGTCAATACTAATAAAAGAGGGATACAAACCACCAATTCATGATTTTTCAATTTTTACCCCGGATGGTAATGATATAACTGATATTGTGCTTTCAGAAAAATCATATTCATTTATTCTTGTTTCTGCCGATCTGGCTAAGGCTGATAAAGGAGCTCTTCAAAAACTGGACACATTATCTTTATATTGTAATCAGACAGGTATTAAATTTTATTCTCTTTCATCTTCGATTTATTCTGAAATAGAACAAATTAAAACATCTCAGCAATTATCTTTAGATTTCTATATCACTGATGAAACAACCTTAAAAACCATTATCCGCTCAAACCCGGGATTGTTACTTCTGAAAGAGGGCATTATACTAGCTAAATGGCACTACAATGATCTGCCGGAAATTGAAGACCTTAGGAAATCTGTTCTATCTATGGTGATTACAAAAGCACGAAAGAAACATGAACGCACATCAGCCATAATTTCGTTCCTTGTTTTATTCCTGGGTGTTTCAATGTTTGAGGTAACTAGGAAATTCATTTTCACACATATTTCCCAACTACCTTAATCAATAAATCCTTATCAATTGGTTTTGAGATATAATCGTTACAACCTGTATCCAGGAAAAGCTCTTTATCCTCAGTTCCGGTAAATGCTGTCTGTGCAATGATTGGAATTTCTTTATTTATTTTTCTGATTTCTTTGGTCGCTTCAAAACCTGACATTAACGGCATACGCATATCCATTAGTATCAGATCAATACTTTTGTCTTCTTTGAATTTTTCTAATGCTTCTTTACCATTTTTCGACCATATTAACCTGGCTTTTGATCTTTTCAAAACTGATTCGATAAACCGGTAATTACTCTCAACATCTTCCGCTACCAGGATATTAATATTCTCCAGATTTGCTTTTGTAATAGTAACGGTATCAGGTGTGCCGGGTTTACCTTTCACGATTTTACAAGGTACTGTAAAATAAAATTCTGAACCCTCTCCTTCAACCGACTCACACCACATTTCACCACCCAGCAACTCAACATAAGCTCTTGAAATTGGTAAACTTAAGCCTGCTCCTTCAAATTGTTTTGTATATGAATCCTCACTTTGCCTGAAACGGTCAAAGATCAAATCCAGTTTTTCTTTGGAAATGCCTTTCCCTTTATCCCTGACAAAAAATTGCAACATTTGTCCCTGTGATGTTGTTTTTTCATCAGACTTGCCATTTTGGATGGAATAGCCAAATTCAATTTCCCCGGAATCAGTATAGTTAACAGCATTTTTCAGGATATTTGACAAAATTCTTCTTAACCTGTATGGTTCGGAAAGAATAGCAAAATCCTTGTTCTTACTGGCTCTTCTTAACTTCAAATACACCTTATCCTTACCTTTTTCTTTTATCTCATTGTCGAAGTAGGCGTAAAGATCGAGAAGTAAGTCGTTAATTTTACATTCAGAAAGTTTGATACTGACTCCACCCGATTCAACTTTTGCAATATCTATAATATTATCAATAAGATTAACAAGGTTGTTACTGCTGGTATTTATTTGTTCAGAAAAGTACAATAACTTATCATTCGGCAAATCCGGATCACCCAGCAGTTCAGAAAATCCCATAATGGTATTCATCGGGGTAAGGATATCATTCGACATATTGGCAAGAAAAGCTGTTTTTAATTTTTCCGATTCTATTGCTTTTCCCTTAGCTGCAATCAATTCCATCTCATACTTCTTATTTCGTTCCTCTAATTGTTTCCATTCAGTAATGTCAAGGATTGTACCTGAAAGAATTCCGTTTACCAGGTTCACACTCAAAATTACATGTTTTGTATTACCAATCCGGGTAACCAATTCTGTTTCAAAGGAAGCAACCTCATCCGACAATTCCAGAATATTTAATAGCTTATCCCTGTCTTCAGAATGTTTATATAAATTCTGCGTATTAACTGAAAGCAGTTCTTCAATTGACTCATATTCCAGGATAGACAACATAGCTTCATTAGCAAACAGCAATTCACCTTCAGAATTTGCAATATAAACTCCTGTCAGTGCGTTGTCCACCAGATCCCTGTATTTTTCTTCCGATTTTTTCAGAACACTTTCAGATTCTTTCTTTTCAGCAAGCTGAGAGGTTAATTCTTTCTTCCTTTCCTTTACTTTTTTATGCAGTGAACTATTCAAAGCTACAAGCTCAGATTCTTTTGTGATAAGCTCCAGATTTCTTTGAACCGCTGATTCATATGTAGAAAGAAGCATATTGAGAATTTGGGAAGGATTGGAATCAATACTGTAACTTTCACCTGCAAAAACCATATTCAGAGCTTTACCAGACTTTTCATTTCTTAATAAATGCCTGTTTGCCAATACATTTTTTATCCTTGAAAGCAGATATTTCTCAGTAAAAGGTTTCATAATATAGCTATCGGCTCCACTTTCCAGTCCTCTTATCACATCAGTTGCATCAGCAAGGGAAGTAAGCAGGATAACCGGCACATCATAAAGGTTTTTATCAGTTTTCATATACCGGCATAGCTCATACCCATCCAATACCGGCATTATAACATCGGTTATTACCAAAAGCGGCTTTTCCTTTTTTATTAATGAAAGAGCTGTTTCACCATTATTACCAACTAAAACTCTGTACCCAAACCCTTCAAGTACATATTTTAAACTTTCCGCCTGGGTCAGGCTGTCTTCGGCAATAATGATCAGGTTGTTATTTTTGCTGTTTGCACTCATTGGTTTCTTGTTACTGGTTACTGGTTACTGGTTACTTGTTACTGGTTACTTCCTCAACTTCAAACCTCAAACTTCAAACCTCAAACACTCCTCACACCTGCACCCCTACTACTAAAATATCATCTATCTGCTCCAGATCACCCATCCAGTTTTTCAAATTATTCCCGAGCAATATTTTTTGGGCTTTCATTGGTACATTCTGGATACTCAGTAAATACTCCAGAAATCTGCTATGTTTCAATTTCCTGTTATTCCTCCAGCCATACTGGTCTTTATACCCATCGGAAAAAAGATATAATGAATCATTAGCTTCAATTTCAATTTCATGATTTGTAAATGGTTTGTCAGCAATCAGGTAAGACCCTACAGGCATCCTGTCTCCCCTGGTTTCACAAAGTTTATTATTCCTGATTTTAATCAATGAATTATTGGCTCCTGAAAATTGTAATGTAAAATTTTCACGATCAAGAGTGATCAGGGCAATATCCATTCCATCCATAGTTTCTTCATCTGTCCCTGATTGTGCAAGTGATTTGATAACCTTGTCTCTAAGATTATTCAATATCAGGTTTGGCTGGACAATATTTAAATCATTAACTATTTCGTTAAGTAATCCAATACCCAGTAAACTCATAAATGCACCCGGCACACCATGACCGGTGCAATCTGTTACAGCAACAATCGTTTTGTTACCTTTTGCTGAAATCCAAAAGAAATCGCCACTAACAATATCTTTGGGTTTATTTAAAATAAAGTAGTCGGAGAATGATTTTTTAAACAATTCACTCCCGGGTATTAGGGAAGACTGAATCTGACTGGCATATATGATACTGTCAGTTAATTCCTTTTTTTGAGTTATAATTTCATCTCTCTGTTTTTCAGCCAGATCACGCCTGGTTTCTAATTCTTCTTTCTGCGATTCAATTTCATCTTTTAGTATTTCTATCTCCTTATTTAAACGATGAATCTCATCCATGTGCTCTGCCGGCATTAAATCATTTCTCTTTTTAATATTGCTATCCGGAACAGTCATATTTTAATATATGTTACGAGTTACGAGTTAGTACACCTCTTCGCCCCCTCATCTCCAACTTCCATGTGTGGTAAATACCTTGTCATTGCGAGCGGAGCGAAGCAATCTTTCTTGACATTTCGTTAAACTTCGCTT
>JAGGXD010000153.1 GCA_021163295.1 Bacteroidales bacterium | reverse complement strand
CTGTGATTTGGCAATTAATGAATTAAAAGAAATTAGTAAATGAGAAAATGTTTAAAGTAAGCTAAAAAACAATAACTTATATACAATGTTAAAAACTGAGAAAAAAGATGGTGTTATTATCGTCAAATTCGACGATATTAAAAAATTTAATGCTTTGATAACCGAGCCCATAAAAGACCAGCTTTCTGAATTATTTACAAAACCAAACACAAAACTGGTAATTGATCTTAACGGAGTTAAGTACATAGATAGTTCCGGTTTTGGAGTTTTTCTTTCAGTAATGAAAAGTGCTAACAATAATTATGGAGATTTACGATTTTGTAATATCGCAGACGAGGTAATGGAATTGTTTAAGCTATTGCAGTTACACAATATTTTCAAGATTCATCCCACTGTTAATGAATGCATCAAGAGTTTTTCAGCAGAATAATAGTTTTGTTCAAAAGCTTGTCTTTACAACTCTTCAACTTCCCGGCTTTTCGACCTTAATAAAATAAGATATAATATTGATTCTGTTCGTATGTGTACACAGAATGTATCAGAACCGTTCATGTAGTTAAACGGTAGAAATTCCGTAATCTATTGTAACTATTTATTGATAAGACAATTAAAATAATTGGCACAAAATATGAATAGTAATTATTCATATAAAGAACCTATTGCCAGAATGAAGTATTTAAATAAAATAAAAATATTTAATGTATTTCTGTTTTCATTGTTTACTTGCTTCGGTTTATTTAGAGGCACTAATACATCGTTATATGCTCAGAATCAGATACAAAACTTGTCATTCGTCAATTCCGCACAAGAATCTGTTTCTTTTCCTTTCAAATTCATAAACAACCTTATTATTCTTCCGGTTGTGATAAATGATTCAGACACATTACAGTTTATCCTTGACACTGGTGTCAGTACATCAATTATGACAGAACTTTCAATTGGTGACAGTCTTTTTTTAAACTACACCCGACAGGTTAAATTAAATGGATTAGGACAAGGTGAGCCTATTGATGCTCTGCATTCCTCCGGAAATAATTTTAATGTTTCTGGTATACGTGGCATAAATCAGGACTTAATAATCCTTCTGCAAAATGTTTTTGATTTATCTTCAGTATTTGGAACCAGGATACATGGACTTTTAGGATATAATATTTTTACGAATTTTATTGTCGAAATAGACTATTCCAAAAAAAATATCTCATTCCATAATCCTGAGACATATAAGTATAAAAAGGGATGGTGGTTCTTTCAAAGTGGTAGAAAAAAAGAAACATTCCCTCTTATAATTCATAATACCAAACCCTATATTCTTGCATATATTGTAATGAACAATGGCACCAGAATTCCAGTAAAGCTTTTAGTAGATACAGGAGCAAGTCACTCTCTTTGGCTTGACGCTTTTTCTGACACGCTAATTAAAGTACCGGATGCAACCACTGAGGTCTTTCTGGGTAAGGGATTAAATGGGGACATTTTCGGGAAATTTGGGAAAATTCCTGAGGTACAAATAGGCAGTTTTGTTTTTTCAAATCCTAGTGTAGCCTTTCCTGATTCAATGTCAGCAGGTCAATCAAAGGGACTGGATTATAGAAATGGCACACTAGGGGCTGAATTACTGCGCCGCTTCAATGTAATTATCGATTATCCGAATAAGAAAATCACATTAACAAAAAACAATAACTTCAATGATCCGTTCAAAGTAAACCGTTGCGGTATTGATATCGAAACCCCTATACCCGGACTTCCATATTACGTTATAAGTCATGTTCGAAAAGGATCACCTGCAGAGAGTGCAGGACTAAGAAGAGGGGATGAAATAAAATATATAAATAACAACCACACTTACAATTTATCAATAAATGAGATATATGAATTTTTCTACCGAAAACCGGGGAAAAAAATTAAACTTGGAATAATTCGGGATGAATTTAATTTTTCAGTTGATATTTACCTCAGTGATTTTAGTACAAACAAAGATATTTTCAAATAACCAAACCAGACAAAAACAGGTTCAGGCAAATAAACTTACTGTTATTTTCAAAGAAAAAACTCCTGAGTTTTACAAATTATCAATAAAATACTCTGACACTTTTCTCATAAGATGCACCCTGTCTACACCCCTTACATTATGAGGGTGTCCCGGATAAATAAAATAATCTATTTGTTTTTTTCTATCCACACACTCCTGAACGAAAGTCAGGCTATTTTGCCAAACTACTACAGGATCCATTGTACCCTGAATGATCAAAAGCTCACCTTTAAGGTTATCCACATAATTCTTCATATTTGCCTGTTCATACCCATCAGGATTTTCTTGTGGAGTATCCATATATCTTTCTCCGTACATAACTTCATAATATTTCCAGTCGATTACCGGTCCGCCTGCAACAGCAACCTTAAAGATTTCCGGATAATGCAATTTCAGATAAACGGTCATAAACCCCCCATAGCTCCAACCATGTATCCCAATTCGACTAGTATCAACATAAGGTAGAGACTTCAGAAACTCAACGCCTTTCATTTGATCTTCCATTTCAAGTTTTCCTAACTGACGATGTATACAACTTTCAAAATCAAATCCATGTCCAAGCGTGCCACGATTATCCATTGTAAATCCAATAAAACCTTTCTGTGCCATGTAGTGTTGCCACATTCTTGAGCCTCCAAGCCACCGATTTGTAACTAGTTGTGAATGTGGGCCTCCGTAAACATAAATAATTACCGGATATTTATTTGATGGATCAAAGTCAACAGGCCTGATTAGTCTGTAATCTAAATCTGTCTTACCATCACTACATTTTACTGAAGATAATGTAATCTCTCCAAGTTTGTAGTTTTGATAAGGATTGTCAGCAGTAATAAGATTTCTGATTACATTTCCTTCAACACTTAAAAGGTTGATAATCCGCGGCTCACTGATATTTGAATAAGTATCAATTATATATTCCCCTGTTTGACTGATGACAGCATTATGAATTCCCTTATTAATTGTTAATCTGATAACTTCATGGGTCTCAAGATCAAGCTTATATAACTGTCGTTCAATAGGATCAGGTTGAGTGGAAATAAAGTAAAGGAATTTACCCTCTTTATCTGTTCCCATGTTTTCGGTAACATCAAACTCTCCTTGTGTAAGTTGATTCAGTAATTTGCCATTTGTATCATAAAGGTAAAGATGATTATAACCATCACGATTGCTTTGCCAGATAAATTTCTTCTCATCATTTTTCATGAATTCAATAGCATGAAGAGGTTCAACATACCTGGAATTGGTTTCCTCAAAAAGTGTATTAACAAGATCACCACTATTAGCATCATACTGGTTTAATTTCATATGGTCTTGCCCTCTGTTTAATACTGCAATATAGATGTATTTTTCATCAGGCGACCAGGCAATATTTGTAAGATATTGCTCTTTAGGTTCCCCTGTTTGAATCATCGTTTTCGTACCTTTTTCAATATTATAGATCCATAATGTCACTTCTTCACTTTTCATACCTGCCATAGGATATTTAATATTTTCAAGAATAGCAATTCTGCCTGAGATGTCAACAAGAGGGTAATCAGCAACCATGGTTTCATCCTTTCTATAATAGGCAAGAAATTTACCTTCCGGCGACCAAAAGGTGCCTCCGGTTATTCCAAATTCATTCCTATGTACAGTCTGTCCTGAAATAATTCCCGGATTATCCTCGTCTGTAACCTTGATTAACTCACCATTTATATTAATAAATAGATTATTCCCAATTGTATAAGCAAGCATATTATTTGCCTCGCATACATCGATATTATCTGCTCCTTCAGGATAATTAATTATCACGTCAAATAATCCTGTTGAGATATTATAAATAAACAAATTATTATTTTCCACATATTCCAATTGTTCTGAATTTTTCCATAATATTTTTGGAAATCTCTTTAGAGTAATTGAATCATAATTTATTAAGGCGATATTTAGATCTGAAATATGTAGAAGTGAAACAATACTGTCATTTTCAACATTTCCCTGAAATAAAGTACTGTTCTTAACGAAAGTAAACTTATTCATTTCTCCCTGCCACTGAAGCTGATTAAGACTTTTTGGTGCAAATTTAGTCCTGGAGCCCAAAATTGCATCTTCAAGAGTAAGAATATTTTGCGCAAAAGACACATTACAAACTCCCAATATCAGCAATACAAATAATTGAATTTTTCTCATTTTATTACACATAAAATTAGTTTTTCAAGCAAGTATACAATTTTTTTTGTTTCATCCGGTAAATAAATATCAAATGGAAATGTGGAATATTGGAATAATGCCGGCTTAATCATTTATTTGGTATTATTAT
>JAGGXD010000054.1 GCA_021163295.1 Bacteroidales bacterium | reverse complement strand
TCTTAAAATTTCTTGAATGAAATGTATTTTTCTAGTCTGTAAGTCCATATTCTTCTTTTTTTACAAAGATAATAAAAATTGCAACTAAATGCCACGACACCTGCGGTCGCCTTACCCATAACGGCAGTCCGTCTAAAAACTGTCAAAACTTTCATTATTTTATCAAACATAAGCCTTTTTAAGCAAGTTTTTATTATTGAAAATAAATATTATCAGGAAATTGCAATAAGAATATAATAGCTTATAATTGAGATATTGAAGTTTTACAATGTGTAATTTCGATAATAAATAAGAAAACAAAGCTTCTATGTAAGCTTGTAAGACATTTAAGCCAAGAATATTTATTAATCTACGAAAATTGTAAGCTGTGAACATAAGCCCGACATCAGCTTCGGCTCTTTCAATATATTTTTTAGTTATGATGTAGTTAAATCCCCATTGACGTTTAATAGTTCCGTATGGATGTTCTACTATGGATTGCCGTCGCCGGTAATAATCTTTATTTTGCTTTATCCTCTTTTTGTTTTTGTTGATATGTTCCTGATATTCACTACGTTGTATTCCTTTGCCATATCTGGCTTTGGAGCATTGGCCTTTTACAGGGCAAGCTAAACAGTCTTTTGTTGTGTATCTTTTAAATTTATATGTTTTGGCTTGATGCAGTGTGCCTGTGGTGTGGAGCTGATTGCCTTGCGGGCATACATAATAGTCGCCTTCTGTATTGTATTTAAAGTTTTCGACATTATATTCAGGATTTGGAGCATTAGCTGCTACTCTTGGGATAGCAACCATTACTTCTATGCCCAAATCATCTGCTGTATTAAATTCAGAACCCGTATGGAATCCTTTATCGTAGAGAGCTGTAAATTCTGTTGACCTTAAAATACTCTTGGCTCTTCGCAACATGCCACCCATTGCTTTACTGTCATTCTCATTTGTAACTTTATAATCTATCGGAATACAATGTTTATCATCTACCGTGCTTTGAGTATTGTAAGCTACTTCGGTAATGTTGTTGCGCACAATCATTTGTCTGCTTTCGGGGTCGGAGGTTGATATTTGATTTTCCCCGCTTGTATCTAATTGCTTTTGTAGTGCCTCATAACCGGATTTTCTTTGTTCGTGTTTTTTTATCTCTGCTTCTATTTTCTTGCGATTATCGCCATCGGCTTCCGATAACTGTTCTTGATACTCTGAAAATTTATCTTCGATATATGCAAGATGACGAGCTATCTTTTTTTGGTTAAAATTATTCTTCTTCGAGTTTTGTGCTCTGAACTTAGTGCTATCGCCTGCTATAAGCTTACCTCCAATAAGGTCGAAGTGTTTGGCTATTGAAACAGTGGCTCTAAAAACCTTTTTTATCGCTTTAGGATTATCTCTTCGGAAATTGGAAATTGTATTATGGTCAGGAACAAGTCCTTTGAGTAACCACATTACTTCAATGTTTCGTTGGCATTCTTTTTCTAATGTTCTTGATGAACGCACTCTGTTTAGATATCCATAGATATACAATTTAAGTAAATCTTTGGGATGATAGGCAGGGCGGCCATCTTCTACATGGTCTAATTTAAAACCCATACCGGCAATGTCTAAACTATCAACAAATAAATCGATAAGTCTTACTTCATTATCCTCAGATATTGATGTATTCAGTGATACAGGGAAAAGTACCAACTGATTTCTTGATTGTCCTTTAATATATTTCATACAATAAATATACTAAATATCAATGAGTTATGCTTGTTAATAAGTAGGGTATTTATTAACAATTTAAAAAAGAATTGTTGGGTTTTTAGACAGTCTGACGGTGAGTATAAGAATAGTAGCCGACTGCGGTGCTCAAATCTTTCAATTTACGATGAAGTTGAAACGGGCTGTAATACTTGAATTTACTACTATCTCGGCTATTATTTTTATACATTGTTACCTGCTGTTATTCCTTAGTTTTTCTAATTCGTCTTTATAGTAATCTTCTATTTCTTCATTAAATCCAATTTGTAAGCACTTACCATATAAGTCGATAATGCTATTTAGCTTATTTGTCTTATTTTTTTCAGAGTACTCTTTTGCTAATAAATATAGTATTCTGTGATACATAAATGTTATCCCTGAAATTCGAGGTAAATTATTTTCCGTTATATCTGAGTAATCTTCTAGGTTTTCTTTTTTAAGCAATTTTTCAAACTCGGTATAGTTGATTTGAATGTTTTTTGTTTTTGTATCAACAGGGGTTAGCTTTGACACTAATCCACAATTAGTGAAAAACTTATCTAAACCGCCATAAAAAAATGGATTACAAAAATTTGAAAAGTAGATTGGGCGTAATCCGTAATTTTCTTCTACAACTTGTAACAATATTGCTCTTTGCGGACTTAGATAAGTTCTATTTTTCAACTTTTCGCCACGCATTTTGGAGTGTTGTCTTTGTGATGTCAAATCAGGATTTACTTGCCAATCAAGCGTGAAGTCATTTGGTAAATCGTATTTTTCAATATCTGTTTTTGGTACAGTAATTGAAATAGTTGTTGTATCCCATTTGAAAGGATGAATATCATAAATTTGACTCTTGGTCAAGCTCAATGTAACTGGTTTTACTCCGCCTTGCAAACCATTTTTCAAGAATTCTACATACCAAGGTCGGTCAATATTTCCAATCGGTATTACAGTTATATCTTTTCTGAAATTTTTATGCAACTGCAAATAAGAACAAATGTCAAAATCGGCATTTCCACCAACAAAAATAATTGAATTCTCAGGGCAAGAGTTTAGTAAGTTTTTACCCAATTCAATTAGCCAATCAGGATAAGCACCTTTGTCAAATGCCAGTTTGTAAAAATGTTTCAGTTTCTCTAAATCATAGTTTTGCATTGAATTAAATGCATTCCCACTACATTCAGCCCCATAAAAATATTTTGCATCATCATAATTAGGGTTCAATTCTAAGGCTTTATCTAAGTATGAAAAGATTTTCTCGGAATGAGACAAGTCATATCCTTTTAAAGGTCTGCTGTCGTAGGCCAAATAATGATTGTACCAACCTAAATAATAATAAATCTCTGCATCTTCTGGATTTTCTTCTACAGCTTTCTCAAGAATTTCAATCGCTTCATTATAATGCTCATTCTTAAATTCTTCAATTGCTTTTTCTTTTAGTGTCAATTCTTGTCCGAATAGACTGCTACTTAAAGCAAAAATAGTTGATAATATTAATGTTAATTTTCTCATTTATACTCGGTTCTTTTTAATAGCAGGTAACGGTCGAGGCTATGCGTAGTGCAGGTTTTAGAGTAGTTAATTTTCAATAATAGACTAACTTTTATTGGAAGTAGATTTTTTATTTTCAGCACTATCTCCTGCATTACGTATAGCCTTTGTTAGCATTTGTTTTAATTCTTTCGATGTTGGGACTTTTCCTTTTAGATTTTCAGGTAATTCATGTGTTAATCTATATTCTGAAACACCAATTGGTTTATTACTCGTTCGTAAAGCAAATTCAACCTCAATGTCATCTTTTCGTGGACAAAGAATAATTCCGATTGATGGATTATCATCCGGTTGCTTTTCCTGTTTGTCAAGAAGTTCGAGATAAAAATTCATTTTTCCGGCAAACTCAGGTTCAAATTCTACTACTTTCAATTCAATTGCAACTAAACATTTCAGAAAACGATGATAAAAAAGCAGGTCTATGGAATATTCTTTTTGATTAAGTTTCAATCTGTATTGATTTCCAATAAAGCTAAATCCGTATCCGAGTTCTAAAAGCAGGTCTCTGATATTTTCAATTAGCCTATTTTCTAATTCTCTTTCCAATACAGGTTTTGTAATTCCAAGAAAGTCAAGATTATATTCGCTTTTTAACGCTTCGTTTGCTTGTTCTGAAAGGTGTATTGGAAGGGCTTTTTCAAAATTACTCACTTTCTTATCTGTCAATTGATATTGATATGCATTTGCTTTAATCTGATTAAGTAAAACAGCCCGGCTCCATCCTAATTGGTCAGTTGCTTGTAGATAATATTTCCTTTCTTTAATGCCTTTCAATTGGTGAATAATCAGCATATTCTGTCCCCAGGGAATTTTCAATGCCAATTCTAACAGTTCTGGTTCATTCTTGTATTCAAGATAAAACTGTCTCATTCTCCATAAATTTTGTGGTGAATATCCTTTCACTCCATCTATTTGTTTATTGATATCTTTCGATAAGGTATCTACAATTGATTGTCCCCATTGATTCTTTTCTTGATTTTCAACTATAATTCTTCCAATTTCAAAATTCTGACCAATATGGAATTTGTTTAGAGATTTAAATGCTTGATACCTTGTTGAATTAATCGTGTCGATTATTTCCTTGAAGAAATTACTATATGCTGATATTTTATTCATATTCAAATTTACTCAAATTCTCTCGCAACCGTGAGAGAAATCAAAATTATTTAATTCTCTCACAACTGTGATAGATTTGAAATGGTGTTTTTTTCAAATAAATGCTAACGTTTGGTGTATGAAGCGTAAGGGATTGCGTACTTATCCTTTTTTCTACATGTAATAAAAATGATGCGGGACGAAAAGACAAAATTACTTATTCAGCCCTTATGGTTTATACACTTTGTTGTACATAGTGCTTTTCATATTATATAGAATTTCAACATTTTGTCTTTATTAAAATCCTGTTTATTCTTATTTTTTATTCTCTGTTTCATTACTCTTTTCTGTAAAAATATCACTTTTTTAATCATGAAAAACATTTTTACTGCTAAATATATCCATTTTTTAACAACAAGACATAGCTATCCCATGGCTTGCTTCTATGCTACTTTTTTTCGTTTAATTTTATCTTCATTATCTAATCGTTCTTTGCGTGAGCGTTTATCAAATATTGTAGTTATATAAACCTTTTCCTGATGGCAATAATCACAATATAACGGATTCTTCTTTTGCAACTTTTCTTTTTCGATCTCTTCCACTACAATTTCTTGATTTTTACTAAAATACTCCTCAGGTATTTTCCCATGATTGGAATAAACTCCGTAATATCTAACTATCCTAAAATAAGCTAATGGAACATGCTGCAATAAACGAGGAAAAAAATCTCTATAATGC
>JAGGXD010000234.1 GCA_021163295.1 Bacteroidales bacterium | reverse complement strand
TGATTAAAATTTTCAGAATCATTTTTTAAAATTTTCAAATAATTAAACATGAACTATTAGATTAAATCATTTTTTCTTATCTTTTGAGTAAAATTATCCATAAGCACTTTAGCCACTTCTTATTTTAGGCATTGAATAGTTACCATTATGGAATACTGGAAAATAATAAGTCTTGTTGCGGGATTAATAATTATCCTGGTTGCCTCGCAACAATTGTCATTATTGTTCAAGAAGATACACCTTCCTATAGTAACCGGGCTTCTTGTTATTGGGATAATTTCAGGCCCGGATATTCTTGGATTGATTCCTGCTGAAGCTATTATTAAATTTGAATTTGTAAATGAAGTATCCCTGGCTTTTATTGCTTTTGCTGCCGGTGCAGAATTGTATCTTAAGGAATACAGAAGCCAGATGAAAAGCATTCGATGGATAACTATTTGTTCTATCTCTATCACCTTTCTGCTTTCAAGCACAGCTATCTTCCTTCTGAGCAACATGATACCATTTCTTAGTAATTTCGGCATCACTACACGAATTGGCATCTCACTTCTTGCAGGAACCATATTTGTAGCCCGTTCACCTTCATCTGCAATTGCAGTGATCAATGAACTCCGCGCCAAAGGTCCTTTTACACGCACTGTCATGGGAGTTACAGTATTGCTTGATGTATTGGTAATTATTCTTTTCGCAATTATAATCTCATTTGTTAATTCTCTTAATTCCGACACATCATTTAATATACAATATATTCTCATTTTAGTATCAGAAATTGGTGCTTCTATACTAATTGGCTGGCTGCTGGGAAAAACGCTTCAATTTATTTTATCAGGAAACCAATCCCGGACTATCAAGAGTTTCCTGATCCTGCTATCAGGATTAGGCATCTACTTATTATCTAACTTTCTCAGACATGTTGGCAATCTCTATTTTGAAGTTGATTTTTATACCGAACCTTTGCTTATATGTATTATCGCCAGTTTTTACGTTACAAATTACACACGGTACAGGAGAGAATTCCTGAAGATAATTCATGAAACAATACCCTATGTATATGTTGCGTTCTTTACTCTTATTGGCGCTTCTATTTCCCTCGATTACCTGGCTAAAGTCTGGATGGTTGGATTAGTGCTTTTTATTATCCGCCTGGCAGTTATTTCTATTGGTGCATTTACCGGAGGTGTTTTAGCAGGAGATCAATTCCGCTATACAAAAATTTCCTGGATGCCTTACATAACCCAGGCTGGTGTGAGTATAGGGCTTGTATCTATTGTAGCCGGTGAATTCCCGGAATGGGGTGCAGAGTTTGCCACTATAATGATTGCCATTATCGTTATAAACCAGTTGGTGGGGCCTCCAATGCTTAAATGGGCTATCGGAATTGCCGGTGAAGACCATTCACGTGCAAGAAGTAATTTACCTGCAGGAATTCACCGTGCAATAATTTTTGGATGTGAAGCCCATGTAAAAGTTCTTGCAAGACAACTCTCAAATCATGGATGGAAAGTAAAAATTGCAGCTTGCGGGCAGGAGATTAATATCCCTTTTTCCGAGAATATTTCACTAGAACACTATTCCGAAATTAATTATGAAACTTTTGAAAAACTGGAAGTTGGAAAAACTGAAACAATAATTGCTCTTAGGACAGATGAGGAGAATTTTAAGATATGTGAACTGGCTTATGAAAATTATGGCACTCATGATATGGTCATTCGTTTGAACAACAGATATAATTTTAAAAAGTTTCATGAACTTGGAGTAAAAATTGTCGATCCTTCAACTGCTATAGTAAGTTTATTAGACCATTTTGTAAGGTCGCCAATGGCTACTTCATTACTTCTGGGGATGGAAAAAAACCAGGACACAGTTGAAATCATCATACAAAATCCTGATCTTCACGGAATTGCATTAAGAGACCTGCATCTTCCTTCTGATATTTTAATACTTTCGACACAAAGAAAAGGACATATGATAATTTCAACAGGATATACGAGGTTACGCCTCGGCGATATACTTACCCTGGTTGGGTCGGTTGAAAGTATTAATAATATCAGGTTAAGATTTGAGTAAATGAAAAAATGATAGAAAGCAAATATTACAAAAAGCTAAACGGTACAGTACAATGCCTGCTTTGCCCTCAGAATTGTATTATTAAAGAAGGAAAGTATGGAATTTGCATGGTCAGAAAGAATCTGGATGGAAAAATAGTACCGGAAAACTACGGTAAAGTATCAGCGCTTCATTTCGATCCAATTGAGAAAAAACCACTCTATCATTTTTTTCCCGGACAAACTATCTTATCAATTGGCACATTTGGTTGTAACCTTAAATGTAAATTCTGCCAGAACTATGATATCTCACAATCAAAAGTAACAGATCAATTAAACAGGGAAACTTACAAACCTGAAGATATTATCAGAATTGCAACTGAAATGAAAGACAATCATGGAATTGCTTATACATACAACGAACCAATAATCTGGTTTGAGTTTGTTATGGAAACGGCTGCAAAAGCACACCATGAAGGACTATATAATGTGATGGTGTCAAACGGATTTGTTAATCAGAAACCGCTTTTTGATCTTCTACATGTTATTGATGCCTGGAATGTTGATCTGAAAGCTTTTACTGAAGATTTCTACCGTAAATATACATCCTCAACACTTTTACCGGTAAAAGAAAGTATTAAAATTATCAAAAAAGCCGGAAAACATCTTGAGATCACAAACCTGGTTATTCCTACTCTGAATGATGATGATGATAAGTTCAGGGAAATGGTAAAGTGGATAAGTGATGAAACAGGCAAAGATACTGTACTGCACATCTCAAGATATTTTCCTACATACCGGATGAAAATTCCGGCCACACCTGTTTCGACTCTTGAGCGATTTTATGATATCGCATCGGAATATCTCAACTATGTTTTCCTGGGTAATGTTGCCACATCCACAGGGAAAGACACCTATTGCCCCGAGTGTAATAATCTAATTATCAGCAGATCGGGATATAGCACACGAATTAAGGGACTCACGAAACAGGGACATTGCACAAATTGTAATAAAAAAATAATGGAATACATATAGTATTATTCCATCTATTCACTTTATCCCCTCTAATCCCTTCTTCAATAAACCACTCTAAATCTGTTATAGTCAGCAACAGGAGGTTGCGAAACTTTTACATCATCAATCCTTGCCCAGCCGGGGCCATTTTCTAAATCAGCAAGAAAAATATCAAGTTGTTCCTTTGCTCCTTCAGCCTCTACCACCACAGTGCCATCCGCTTCATTTTTCACTGTCCCGTTTATTTGGTACTCTCCCGCTTTCGTAACTACAAAATATCTGAACCCGACATTCTGAACACGCCCAAAGATTTGTATAGAATAGTGTACCTTCAATTTTTTTTTCAGCTGATTACTTTTTCACACTTTCTTCTGTTCCTTTTGATATCTTACTCAACTTTGTAAAATAGCTATCCATTTTATTTACCAATTCACTTTTTAATTTACTGAAGTGCTTTTTAATCTTTTTCCGGTCTCCGGAATCAGGATGATTAACCTTATGTATCAAATTATTACGTGTCTTTATCGTATCTTTCATAATCCCGGTTACTTCTTTCTTGTTTTTATCCTTATTCATATATAAGTATAAAAAACAATCGGAGATCACCTCGTGTGTAAGACCATTTATCTCTTTCTTTATA
>JAGGXD010000022.1 GCA_021163295.1 Bacteroidales bacterium | reverse complement strand
GTGGACTGCCGACTGTGGACTGTGGACTGCCGACTGTGGACTGTGGACTGCCGACTGTGGACTGTGGACTGCCGACTGTGGACTGTGGACTGCCGACTGTGGACTGTGGACTGCCGACTGTGGACTGTGGACTGCCAACTGTTGTTAAGATGGATTTAGAATATTAGTATATCTGTTTTTGTCTTTAAGTATTTCACGTGCTTTATCTATCTGTTCATCATAAGGCAGTGAAGACCGGATCATACCGGAGCGATAATAATAACGGTCAACAATAGATTCTTCAAGCAGGATTTTTATTTCTTTACTAAAGGCATTCATATCCTGTTCAAGATCACGGGAAAGTTTTTTTGAAAGTGCTGTGTATTCGCTCTCAGCGAATTGGTAATATTTTTCCTTTTTTGCAGTTTCTTTCAAAGTAAGCAATGCCTGATCTGTTTTAGTCTCATAAATAAAGTTTTGATCCTTAACAAAAGCAATAAAATCACGATAAATAGAATCAGTCAGCTTGAAATCACCAGGAGGAAGTATCGAGTCATGTGACAGATAATACCGGGTTGAAAAATCAAAAAACATAAAACCGGTAAAAAGTTCAATAGTAAGCTGACTGAGATCAGGTTTAAGAATTTCAATATCAGGAGAAATACCACCACCGTCATAAACTGATCGGCCATTTTTTGTTTTATATTCTGAAATAAGGGAATCGGGTATATATCCCACACTTCCATCTTCATTACGATTGGAATAATCAAGTGCCTGGATACAGCGGCCGCTTGGAATATAATATTTTGCCGTTGTAACCTTAAGTCGTGAATTATAGCTTAAAGGACGTGTGGTTTGAACAAGACCTTTACCAAAGGTACGTGTGCCGATAATTACCGCCCTGTCAATATCCTGAAGAGTACCGGCAACGATTTCTGATGCTGATGCAGACCCCCGGTTTACAAGAACAACAATGGGAATTTTAGTATCAACGGGAAGATTCTTTGCCCTGTATGTTTCGTCGAATTGTTTTACTTTACCCTTGGTACTAACTATTTCCTGTCCTTTTTCAACAAAAAGATTTGATACGTTAACTGCCTCGATAAGTAAACCTCCGGGATTTCCACGTAAATCAAGGATTAATGATTCCGGGGAATATGTTTTCTTAAGATCAGTAAGAGCATTTTTAACATCTTTAGAGCAATCCTGTGTGAAGTTTGAAAGACGGATATAACCAATATTTTCATCAAGCATGCCATAATAAGGAACACCGGTGATATGGATTTTTTTACGGATAAATGTAATTGTAAAAAGCTCATCAAATCCATATCGCTTAATGGTTACTCTAACTTCAGTGTCAGGCAAACCTTTTAAAAGGTCACTTACTTTGCTAAGGGCTAATCCCTCAATAGATCTACCATCTATCTCACGGATGATATCTCCTGCTTTCAGTCCGGCTAAATCTGCCGGGAAATCTTTATATATCTCAGAAATAATTGCAAAATCCCCACTTTTTCTAATCAACGAACCAATACCTCCGTATTTACCTGTAGTTGCAAAATTAAAATCTTCAATATCTGATTCCGGGATATATATAGTATAAGGATCAAGTGATTGAAGCATTTCATTAATGCTTTTTTCAATCAGTTTTTCCGGGTTAATGTCATCGACATAAAAGACATTAAGCTCCCGGAAGAGGGAATAATAAATATCAAGATTTTTTACAAGCTTAAAATCCCTGTCTTCATTAAATGATACGAGACCGGCAGTAAAAGCAATGATAATTAAGGTAATAATACCTGCTTTTCTAAATGTTCCAATCCGAAATAAATTCATATGTTTGAAATTTTTATTATATCTGTTTATATTAAAGCGGGGCAAAGATAGAAATCATTTCTTTCTGAAAGAAAAATGATCAGGTACCGGATCATAGCCATGACCACCCCATGGATTGCAACTTATTACTCTTCTAATTGCAAGCCAGCTTCCTTTAAAAGGACCATGTTTTTTAAGTGCCTCAATACTATATGCCGAACATGTAGGGGTATAACGGCATGAGGAATGAAACAATGGTGAAATTACCCGCTGATAGATTTTCACTAATCCAATGAGTATATTAATTAATAATGTTCTCATAGGGTTTTAATGAAATATTGAAATGCGGATATAACACCTTTTTCAATTGACATATAATCCATGATTTGGTTTTTGCGGTATATGATAATAAAAACAAGTCCAAAGTTTTTGCTATCCAGAAATTTATAAAGAATATGTTTGTTAAGGCGATATGCCTCAAGAGATCTTCTTTTGATAATATTTCTGTCAACAGCGCGTTTAAATAATTTTTTCGATACACTAACAGCAACTTGAGCGGGATACTTTTTTCCAGGGCTTGTTTTTTCCCAGATAATAAGAAAAGGTTGAGAATGGAAAGGCCGGCCAAGTTTAATTAATTCGGTGAAAGCTTTTTTACTTCTGAGTTTCTCACTCTTTTTAAAAGTAGTTTTCATAAAACCTTCAGGTCCCTGGATTACTAAGTTCTCTTTTTGATTAGAACTAATTACTTTTTTTTATTATAATTTTCAATATATTGTTCAAGAGCCATAGTCATAGATGGGGCACTGGGACTGGGTGCGACAATATCAGGATTTAATCCGGCATCCTTAGCTGCTTTTAT
Organism: Bacteroidales bacterium; assembly: GCA_021163295.1. Taxonomy (GTDB): domain Bacteria; phylum Bacteroidota; class Bacteroidia; order Bacteroidales; family VadinHA17; genus JADFUQ01. The sequence continues at coordinate 7,062 of JAGGXD010000022.1, read as the reverse complement.
TGTGGTGGGGCCAAAAGAAGCAATTTTTGTATTATTTTGCTTAAAATCAGGAAAGTTTTCGAATAATGACTTAATTCCGGAAGGACTGTAAAAAACAAGCACATCGTAATTTACATTACTTAGATCTGATAAATCACTGCAAACAGTACGATAAAGTATAGCTTTGGTATAATTAATTTTGTTATTATCAAGAACTTTTGAAATATCTTTTTTGTGAGAATCCGACACAGGAACAAAATATTTTTCATTCTTGTGTTTATTGATAACATCCATTAAATCAATAAGGCGACTTTTGCCGAAAAATATTTTTCTTTTCCTGTAAACAATATATTTTTGAAGATAATAGGCAGTTGATTCTGAAGTACAAAAGTATTTCATTGAATCAGAAATAGCAACTCTCATTTCTTCACAAATTCTGAAGAAATGAACAATCGCAGTCCTGCTGGTAAAAATTACTGCTGTATAATCGGATATATTAATACGAGTCTTACGAAATTCTTTCGCATGAACTGACTCAATATGAATGAAAGAACGAAAATCAATTTTAAGGTTATTTTTCTTTGCCAGCTCAGAATAGGGTGATTTTCCATTCTCTGGCTCGGGCTGCGACACTAAAATCTTTTTTATTTTCAAAACACCAAATTTTTATTTCCTTGTTATTATGTTGTAAATCAAGCAGTTAAAAAATTTCTGATGTATTTAAAGAAAACCAGAACAGGTACGAATTCGAGCATACAAAGGTATAAAAACAAATATAATAGAGAAATCTTTTTTACAGTAAATATTTTTATACTCCTGATAATTCGAAGAATATAACCTAAAATTATTATGCCGGTACCAGCGAAAATAGTAACAGGTGTTATACGGTAGTCAGCATAAGGAATTATTATTAGAAATGGAAATAAAACAAGTCCTGTTATTCTTGTATAAATAAAAATATTATGCAAATATTCCGAAAAGATTTTATGTGTTTGAGATATGTATCCAGCTATTTTACTGGTAATATATCGAAGTAAATAAACAACAAATACGAAACCGGTAAATATCAGGAATGCTTTAATCCCGTCCGGAGAAACAAGTGTTAAGTTAAAATGTTGGGTGGACAGGTAAATAAAAAGACCGGCATTTACATAAAAAATAAAATCCATAATCAGAAAACCTTTGTGCGTCAGGGTGCTTTTATCAAGAAAAAGATTATGAGAAATCTGGTAATTGAAAATGGAGCTAACAGTGGCGGATAACACTTTATTATAAAATAATTTGACCCATACAAGGAGAATAAATGAAAATAATATTATCCCCAAAACCCAATCATGCCAAAGGGAAGGAATTTCTTCACGGGTTTGATAATTGTTCTGATTTTTAGCCGGGATCTCGGTTACGACCCGGGTTGATAAATTATCAATTGTTTTTTCTGATGAAATAAACAGATAATTATTGTGAGAAACCTTTTTATAACTATGTTCCCACATGTTTTTAAAAAACAGCGGTTTTATACCATGATTTTCACTTATTGTAATAATAATATCTGACGAATCAGGCTGAAAGACAGATTTGTTTTCTTCCGGGATGATTCTTTTTGGCTGAGATTTTGTTATAGAGATTTTGTGTATTGAATCAACTTTTTCCTGATGTTGTTGTTCCCTCTGAAAAATTTGCAGAGCCTCCTGAATGGAGTATTGTTTAATTTCAGATCCTGAGATAGTATCTGAAGAAATCACAGTATCCTGAATAAGAATATTTTGGATAGTATCAACAAGTGGGTGAGAAAAACACGATACAAAGAGAAGGAAATTAAGGATCATTTTTTTCAGCTTTTAAAATTAAAAATAAGGGACTATCTTTTTTTCAGGATTTTTGAATTTGGATATTTCCATAAGCAGGTTATTTGCCAGACTGCTTGCCCCGATACGAAAAAGGCTGGATGTGATCCAGTTTTCACCCAGAACCTCTTTTAGAATTTGCAGGTAGTTGATAGCTTGTATTCCTGTGGAGATTCCACCGGCAGGCTTGATGCCCGTTTTCCTTCCGGTTTTTGTTGCAAAGTCGCGGATTGATTCTGCCATAATTCTGAATGCTTCAGTAGTAGCAGCCGGTTGAAGTTTACCTGTAGATGTTTTAATAAAATCGGCTCCTGATTCCATAGCAAGAATAGACGCCTTGCTTATTTGGTAAGGAGTAAGTGCTCCCGTTTCAAGGATTACTTTAAGGAGGTGATCACCTATTGTTTTTTTGATTTGATAAATTTCGGAAGAAACTGCTTTTTCATTACCGGACAAAAACTTACCAAGGGAGATAACAATATCTATCTCGTTAGCTCCGGCTTCCAGGGCCATCATTGTTTCTCTTTTCTTAATTTCAATAAAAGTTTGTGATGATGGAAAACCTGCTGAAACCGAAGCAATTTTTACACCGGGAGCATTAAGGTTTTTTCGAACAATTTTTACCAGTGACGGGTAAATGCAAATTGCTGCAACATTGGGAATATCAGGATATTGTTTTTTAAAACCATTCACTTTCAGACACATTTTTTTTATCTTTTCTTCTGTATCTGTTGAATTAAGACTTGTAAGATCAATAAATCCGAACAAGGTTTTCAAATTTGCAATAGAGTATAAGTCATTTTTCATTACGAAATATATTTATTGTAGATTTAAATTCAATTGTTTTCCATTTTTCCGCGTACCAGCGAAGCAAAAATTCCAACCGTGCAAAGAAAGGTGAATATTATAAATAAAACTTTCATTACCTGCATGAAATCATCAAAATGCTCCGGATTGATTTCAGCTTTCCCAAGGAACAGTGAAAACAGCATCAGGGCTATGCCCATACTGAACATCTGTCCTACCATTCGCATAGTGCCAACCGATCCGGATGCAATACCATAGTATTTTCGTTCTACGGAGCTCATTATAGCATTGGTATTAGGAGAGGAAAAAAGGGCATACCCCATCCCCAGTAAAACAAGGATTAACAAAAGAGCTGTAACAGATGTGTTTTTATTAATAAGCGTAAGCATAAACAGGCCAATAGCTGAAGCGGTCATTCCGGTAGAAGCAAGAATTCTGGGTTGAATTTTGTCAGAAAGTTTACCGGTAAGAGGCGAGAAAACAGCCATAATTAATGGCTGAGCAACTAGTATAAAACCTGCTTCACGTGGCTGCAATCCTTTGATATATTGTAAATAGAGACTAAGCATAAAACCAATACCAAATGTAGCACTGTAATGAATCAGAGCGGCAAGATTAGAGTAAGCAAAAACCCGGCTTTTGCTTATTAGTTTCATTTCAAACAGTGGGTATTCAGTACGAAATTCCCACCAGACAAATAATATAATAATTAATAATCCGGCTGAAATATAAACATATCCGGTCCATCCGGGAAACTCAGAAAAGCCATACATAATTGAGCATAAACCAAGCCCATATAAAATCATTCCGCGAACATCAAACTTTTCTCCTTTGGCATCTGACCATTCTCCTTTTAACCTGGTTATTGTTATCCACAATGTTATTAGCCCAAGAGGCACCATGATGAGGAAGATACTACGCCATGAAAAGTACTGGGTAAGAAGACCGCCTATTGTAGGACCGGCAGAAAGACCTGTATATACTGAAGCAACATTTATTCCCAGGGCCTTACCCCGTTCTCCCTGAGGATATACAGATGTCAGAATGGCTACAGAGGTGCCAAATATCATTGCACTGCCTATTCCCTGTAATACTCTGAATGCAATTAACATACCTGTATTGATAGAAATTCCGCAACCCAATGAGGAAATAGTAAAACAAATAATGCCGTAAGCAAAAATTTTTTTTCGGCCGATGATATCACCAACTCGTCCGGAAGGAAGGAGAAAAATTGCTGTAACAAGAATATATGCACTTGCAATCCAGTTAATTGAAATAGCATCAGCATTAAAGTCTTTTCCAATTGATGGAAGAGCGACATTTAATGCCGATCCCATAAAGGGAGTGAGAAAAGCGGCAAAAGTTGCAACAAATAATGCAGTTTTTTTGTTAGGCACTTCTTAGATATCTTTATTTTTTGTATCGATAATAATAGTAACAGGACCATCATTGACCAGTGAGATCTGCATCAATGCTCCGAATTCACCTGTTTTTATTTCCTTCTCCAGGTAAAAACCAAGTTTTTCCACGAATTTATTATATACAGGAATGGCAATATCAGGTCTGGCAGCTTTGATATACGATGGTCTGTTGCCCTTTTTTGTTTTTGCGTGAAGTGTAAACTGACTAATGACCAATATCTCGCCATCAATATCAGCAACAGACAAATTCATTACCCCATTTTTATCATCGAATATTCTTAACTGGATAATTTTTTTGCATAGCCAGTTAATATCCTGTTCCCCATCATCATTTTCAATACCAACAAAAATTAACAATCCCTGATCAATAGAAGAATGATTTTTACTAAGGATTTCAACAGTAGCACTTTTAACTCTTTGTATTACAACACGCATAACAAAATCATTTGATTTCAGAAAGATTTAGTACATGTCAAAAATAAGGAAAAAAGAATAAATCCTCCTTCTTACTTAACTTACTTCCCTTTCTTAACTTTAGTCTCTGTTTGGCTACATTTTACTTAATATTTATTAATTTAGCTCTGTAAAACAATTTATTAATTTAAACAGAAAACATACAACAATGAGCAACGAAAAATTTGATTTAAAGAAATTTATTGAGGATTCAAAAAACGCTGTTTTGAGTCCCAAAGAGTATTTTACTACACTAAGTATTACCGGTGGCTTTGGCGAACCGGTGATTAAAGCAGTTATATATGGGTTTATCGCAGGTATTTTTGCTTTGCTGTGGAGTCTTATCAATATCTCTGGCGGATCAGGTCTGGGGGGGATATTTGGCGGTGCTGTTGGCATAATGGCTTTTATAGGTGCAATTATTGGAGCTCTTATTGGTCTGTTCATAGGCGGTGTTATTGTTTTGATTATTTCGGCTATATGCAGTGGGTCAAATGATTATGAAGCAAATGTAAGAGTGGTAGCTGCGATGATGGTACTTACGCCAATTAATGCTTTTTTAAATGTTTTTAATGGTATAAGTCCGGTACTTGGAGGTATAATCGGACTTATTGTAAATCTTTATGGGTTATGGATGCTATACCATGCACTTAATCAAACGCTAAAAGCAAAAGAAGAAACATCAAAAATACTTACATTAGTATTGGGTGCTTTGTTATTATTGTTTGCAATTATTGGATTTGCTACACGAAGGGGAATAAATAGTGTAAAGAAAAAGTTAGGAGATTATGAAAATATCTCAAAAGAGTTTGAAAAAAGCGCAAAAAAAATAGCAGAAAACTATGAGGAAGTAGCAAAAGAAATGGCAGAAGAAACAGAAGAAATTGCAGATGAAATGTCAGAAATATATGGTGATACTGAAGGGGATTATGAATTTGAAATGGCAAACGGGGAAACAGTGGAAACAATTAATCCTGTTTCAGTAACCATAGCATTAAAAAGTCTTGATGAAAACAACGACTTTGCAATACTCAGTAAAGGAGATTCATTTGTGCAAGCAGCTGTTGGAGAAGAGGGTTACGTTGTTGAATACAGAGATGATTCAGGTTATTTCAGGAGTGTAGAATCGAGTGTTTCTTATGAAAAAGTTGTAGTTGTGTTCATTGGATTCCTTGGTGAAGATGATTCATGGAAAGAAATAACAGAATGGGAAGCAGCTGAATAATTATCCTTAAAGAAAGAAAAAAACCTGAAGTTTAAGCTTCAGGTTTTTTTATGTTATTAATTACTTTACGGCTACGTATCAGAAGTCATTATAAAGAATGGTTTCATTTCAAAGCTGTGATAATAAGGGCGTAATCTTTTTGTATTATAATGAGTCTCTACCTGGACGATCTTTTTGGTGTTGGCAATAACATCAATAGGAACATTATCATACCTTCCGTTTGTAAGTACAACAAGACGTCCGTGTATCTTTTTCAGGATCAGATCGAATGCCAGATTACCGAATGCCATAGGGACAATAGAATCCAAAGCATCGGGATCACCTCCCCTTACCATATATCCGAGTTTCTGTGTAATTGTATTGATGGTTTTACCTTTATTATATTCAGGAGATAGTTTTTTTAATTCTGCCGAAACAAGGTCGCCGATACCACCAAGTTTAGCATGCCCGAATGCATCTTTTTCGCTGTTTTGGAAAGTCATTTCACCTCCTTTATACATTGCCCCCTCTGAAACTAAAACAACAGCATAATTGCTTGGGTTGTGATTGCGGTCTTCGACAAGTAATTTTGTTAGATTATTAATATCAAATTTATGTTCCGGAATTACACAACGGTTAGCAGCGCCTGCCATAGTTGGTAACATAGCTGTAAAACCGGCATACCTGCCAAATACTTCCAGTACTAAAAATCGTTCATGGGAGCCCGCAGAGGTTCTCAGAGTGTTTGTCATCTGAATGGTTCTTGTAACACAAGTGCTGAATCCGATACAATAATCAGTTCCCGGTACGTCGTTATCCATGGTTTTTGGGATAGCAACAACCTTAACCCCTTCTTTGTAAAGACGTACTCCATAGCTTAAAGTATCATCGCCGCCAATAGGGATAAGGTAATCAATTCCCAACCACTCAAGGTTTTTTATTACTTCAGGAGTAAGATCGTTTATCTCCTTATTATATGTATCTTTTAAATGATCAGGCACCTCGTCTTTTTTCATATGACTTGGACGGGTACGGGATGAATGAAGAAAAGTGCCCCCGGTTCTGCCTGCTTTGTCAACAATATCATCGGTAAGAACCATGTAAGAATTTTTGTTATTTGCTTTATTGTCGCGAACCAGCTCAATTATTCCCCTCCATCCTCTTCGTAAACCGATTACCTTGTACCCTTCACGGTTAGCACGGATTGTAATTGCACGAATTGCCGGATTTAATCCGGGAACATCACCCCCACCGGTAAGAATACCGATTACCCCTTTTATTTTTTTTGTATTTGCCATAACTATTAAATTAATTTATAAAAAAATGTGTCTGTTTTTAAAGTTACCTACTCACC
>JAGGXD010000267.1 GCA_021163295.1 Bacteroidales bacterium | reverse complement strand
CCCATCTCTTCAGCACCAAATGTTGTAAAGATTATACTTCTGCGCAGAGAATCACGGTTATATGAAAGTTTTTCAGCTATTTCAAGCACTGCTGCAACCCCTGATGCATTATCATCTGCACCATTATGAATAGCAGTTGTATCAGGCTTCCTGGATCCGGTATTAGGGCCTCCCATACCAAGATGATCATGATGGCCTCCTATAAGTATATATTCGTCTGCGAGGTCAGGGTCATTTCCTTTTATCATTCCGATAATATTTTGTGTTACTGATTTATCCTGAAGAACTTCAGATAATCCTCTGATAACTATACCGGTTTCAAATACTTCCGGACTGCGTTGTTTATTGAGTTTTTTCTCGAGATTTTCAATATTTCTTCCTTCTCCTTTTAGAATGTCATCTGCAACATTTCTTGTTATATGAAATACCGGAATGTCAACAGGGGCTTTCTGTGTTTCAAGATCAACAAGTTTGTCTTTTTGATCAAATTTGGGTCCCGATACGAATAATACACCGGCTGCTCCGTGATCACTTGCCAGCATTACTTTATCCCTGTCACCACTGTAAGGGATAAAAGGACTGGTAAGACTGTCAATTTCAGGATCTCCCCGAAGAATGATAAGCCATTTGTCAGTAACATTAATACCTGAGTAATCGTTCCATTTCAGATCTTCATCGTCAATTTCAAAACCATAACCTACAAAAGCAACTTTTGCTTCGGTAAGTATATTCCCTGAGAAAGAAAATGGAGCAAAATCTTTATTCAGTTCTAAAGTCTTATTATTGTATTTAATTGAGTTATTCTCACCGGCCTTTATATCTGTTACAACTTCAAAATACTGTTTCCCTTCATTTGCTATCATCTCAACTCCCATCTCTCTGAATTTTTTCACAAGCCAATCTGCCATAATACTGTCTTCAAATGTTCCCGGATACCTGCCTTTAAGTGAGTCAGAAGCCAAAAACCCGATGGTTTCTTGTAGTTCCTCTACGGTTATTTCCGGTTGGTTAATATGGTAACTGGTGCAACTGGAATATAGTAAAGAGCTGATTAATAATACTGTAAGTAAATATCGATTGATTTTCATAATGTAAGATTATTTGATTTAAAAAATTATTTGCAAATATAGAAGATATATAAATAAAGAAGTGACTAAAGTGTCTAAAGTGCCTAAAATGCCTAAAGTTATAACTTCTTCTCCTTAAGTAAAATCTTCATCAATTGTCTTGCTGCTTCTTTTCCTCTTTTCTTAATAATATCCCGTGGTGTATTATCGCCAACTTCATATGTGATAGATTCAGCTTTTATTTCATTATAGAACCAGTTTTTTGATACTTGTGAGGTTATACCCGTAGGTTCAGGATTGAATGAATTATCAGGGAATCGCTTATTTATTGCATTTACCCATTTTAATGTAATTATTTCTTTATCAGGATTAACATTTTTCTTTGAGTAATAAAAAATATCTTCCTGTGTGGAGTGAAAATCAACCCCGAAACAAACTCTTGCATTTTGCTTTTTGATTTTTTTAAGTATATACTTCCTGAAAGCATATGTTTCTGGTTGATTAAAATACCGCCAGTCACGGTTCATATCAATACCTCCGGCATTATTCCGCCAAAAACCGTTGTCAACACCATCAGGGTTCATCATAGGTACAACAATTGTTTCAAACTTTTTCCTGAATCTTCTTGCGAGACGGGTGTTTTCAGAAATAGTCTCAACAAAAGCCATCATTTCCTTATACCCTGTTACTTCGGGTGGATGTTGCCTGCTAAGAATTACAAGCAGTTTCTTCCCGTCTGATTCGGAAATGGATAACCCGTAAAGTGGTCTTCCCAGTGTGCTGTAACCAATTGTATGTTTGCTTATAAATTGCTTTTCACCCAATTTGTTTATCCATTGTTTACATATATCAGAAGTAATATTCTCCTGAGCAGATATCCAAACAGTATCATGAATTATATGAACTCTGAACAAGGCAGATGTATCGCCGGGTTCTGAAAAATGATCAGAGGAATCAACAGGCATCCAATGTATATTGTCATTGCTTAGTTTAGGCCAATACCTGTGTTGACCGTGTTTATAACAGAGTTTAAGATATATGGTCTGGGTTGTTTCTGACCATATACGAAAGGCATACCAGGGACTCATATTTACAGGATAATTTTCGGGAAGGATTTGTACCTGTAATGTACTGTCATTAATCATGAACATGTCGTTCAGCCTGGCACCGGGGAACATATTATCTGCACTGATACCTGTCTCAGGGAACCGGAATATTTGCTTTACCTGGTATTCGACCGGTTTTGACCGGGTATCAACCAAATCGGAAGAATCAACAATCTCAGGCCATGGAACATTAACCGGTTGACTATAAGAGAACAGAAAACTGAAATTTAAAAAGAGAATAATTATTATTTTAGTAATATTCATTTTTTTAGTATTTATAATAAATATTGTTTATTTTTTTTTAGTTTAGAATGCAAAATTAAAAGTAAAGTGTTGCAAAGTAATTAAAAAGGTTAATACTATTCAAAAAAACTGTTACGGAATAAGACTGAGGCTGAATAATTTGAATATTCCGATACATTAATATATACTAAAATGAAGCAACTAATATCAGTTTTATTGCTACTCATTTCTATTGCAGGATTTTCACAAGACCCACTGGTTTTAGAATTGTCCGATTGTATTGAGAAAGCATTGAGTAACCATCCAAAGTACCGGGATAGTGTTTATATAACTGAAATAGCCAGATTGAAGAAACAAAATGTCCGAACAGGCCTATACCCGCGGGTTGATATGAATGCTAAAGTTCAGTATCTGTCTGATGTGATAGATCTTGGAGTGAGTTCACCTATTCCCGGCCTGGAATTTCCATCACCTCAGAATGATCAGTATAATTTAACTCTTGATGTAAGTCAGATTATATATGACGGTGGTATTATCCGGTCTCAGCAGGATTTGGCACAACTTTCCGGGATGGTAGATAATCAGCAGCTTAAAGTAGAGTTATATCAAATACGGGAAAGAGTTAATGCTTTGTTTTTCAGCGTGTTGTTCCTTCAGCAAAAATCAGAGTTAATCAAATCAGCAGCAGGTCTGCTATTGGAAAAAAGAAAAGAAATTAATTCGGCTGTTGACAACGGTCTCATCACTAAATCAGATCTTTACTTACTGGATGCTGAAATACTTAAATTAAACCAACAATTTTCTGAAGTGAGCTTTGGAGTATCATCAGGAATTCAGGTGCTTGAAATATATATGGATACCCTTCTGCCAGGAAATATATTGCTACACAAGCCTAAACTTGAAGTGAATTATTCCGGTTTGATAAAAAGACCGGAATATTCTTTGTTCGACTATCAGTTAAAACAACTATCGATTAATGATAATCTTTTAGAGGCTTCAAAAAGGCCTAAAGTTAGTGGCTTTGGACAGGTGGGTTATGGCAGACCGGGATTAAACTATATGAATGATGAGTTTGATTCATTCTATATTGTCGGGGCAAGATTTACGTGGAATATATGGGATTGGAATAAGACCGGCAGGGAAAGAGAACAGATTGCACTGAGGAAGAATCTTGTTACATCACAGAAAAAAACCTTTGATGAAAACCTTTATGTTTTACTATCCAGTGTGCGAAAAGAGATCCGGAAATGGCAGGTTATGATTGAGCGTGATCGGGATATAATTGAACTTACTTCAAAAGTTGTGAAAACTTCGGAATCCCGATTAGAAAACGGAGTGATAACTACTGCTGATTATATTAATGATCTTCATCGTGAAATTCAGGCAAAAATCGATATGGAACTTCATGAAATAAGACTTATTGAATCGAAAACAAAATATATGACATTAAAAGGAATGTAGATGAATAAAAAGGCTAAGAATGAAAAAGATGAAAAACTAAAAAACTTAAAATATGAAAAGAATAAATTTAAAAACAATTCTATTGACAGGAACGGTTATCATTTCAACTATCTTATCATGTACACAACAAGAACTTGAGGCTGACGCGTATGGTAACTTTGAAGCACGTGAAATCATCGTTCCGTCTCAGGCAACCGGTATTCTCAATAGTTTTACTATTAAAGAGGGTGACATATTAAAAGTGGGAGAAAAGGTAGGATGGGTGGATACTACACGCTTATTCCTTCAGAAGAAACAGCTCTTTGCGCAAATTAAAACCATAAACACAAAATACCTGGGTAGCAGAGCAGAAATTAGTGTTTTGGAAGCTGAAAAATCTAACCTGACGCGAGAGAAAAAGCGTTTTGAGAAACTCCTGGCAGATGGAGCTGTAACATCAAAACAAATGGATGATATTAATGGTAATCTCAATGTGTTAAATAAGAAAATTAATGCTGTCAGAACTCAATTAAAAAGCATTTTAGCTGAAAAAGATGTAGTAACAGTAAATATTGATATGGTTAATGATCAGATAGTGAATAGCATTATACTGAACCCTGAATCAGGTACTGTACTGGAGAAATATCTTGAGCAATATGAGATTGTAGTTCCTGGGAAAGCTCTTTATAAACTTGCTGATCTTAACAATATGATATTAAAAGCCTATATCAGTGAACCTCAATTATCAGAAATTGAATTGCAACAGAAAGTAAATGTATTGATTGATGGGATAAATGAAGACAAAATAATGTTTGAGGGAATTGTAATCTGGATTTCATCGGAAGCTGAATTTACCCCAAAGATAATTCAAACCCGTGAAGAAAGAGTAAACCTTGTTTATGCAATAAAAGTAAGGGTTAAGAATGACGGTAGAATAAAAATCGGTATGCCTGGGGAGGTGAGGTTTAAGAAGGGGATAGAGGGAGTAGAGGGAGTAGAGGGAATAAAGGGAATAAAGACGATAGAACGATAGAACGATGGTACGATAGAACGAACTTTAACCCCGCCAGTGGTTGCAAACCCTGGCGGTGGTTTTAAAGCTAAAACCCGTCAGAAACAGTTAATCAAATGCTTATATGACACTTAATATAACTGATATTAATAAGAGTTTCGAAGGATTACAAGCCCTCACCGATATTACTTTCTCTGTAAAAGAGGGTGAGTTATTTGGATTAATAGGTCCTGATGGTTCGGGAAAAACAACTCTTTTCAGAATAATTACAACATTGTTACTTCCGGACAGGGGAGAGGTTAATCTTTTTGGTATTAATGTATTAGAAAACTACAAAAAGATAAGACAATTAGTCGGATATATGGCAGGCAGGTTTTCACTGTACCACGATTTGACTGTTGAGGAGAATTTGAAATTTTATGCTACTGTTTTTGGCACTACTATTGAAAAAAATTATGACCTGATAAAAGATGTATATTGTCAGATAGAGCCATTTAAAACGCGTAAAGCGGGGAAATTATCAGGAGGAATGAAACAAAAACTGGCACTTTCCTGCGCTTTGATACACAAACCAAAATTACTTGTTTTGGATGAACCCACCACCGGTGTGGATGCTGTTTCAAGGATGGAGTTCTGGGAAATGCTTAAACGACTTCAGAAAAGAGGAATTACAATACTTGTGTCAACTTCCTATATGGATGAAGCTTCGTTATGCGACAGGGTTGGACTAATCCAAAAGGGTAATCTGTTATCGGTTAATAAACCGGAGAAAATAATTACTGAATATCAAAAGGAGCTGTTATCAGTTTCTTCAGATAATTTATACAAGCTGGTAAATGACCTGAGGAGTGAAAAAAATACACATTCGGCATTTCTTTTCGGTCAGTCTGTACATCTTACACGCAAAGATCAGAATATAACTGCTGAACAAGTTGTTAAGTATCTTCAACATAATGGACACGAAAATATCAGGGTTAAGGTTATTAAACCCGGGATTGAAGATTGTTTTATGGATCTGATGAATGAAGAGGACGAAGTTTTATTGTCAGGATAACCGGGTAAATGCACTTTTGGATTTTAGTAGAATTATAAAAGTAAAATGAGCGAACAAAAAGAGACCATTATCACTGTTAAAAACCTTGTAAAGAAATTTGGAGACTTCAAGGCGAATGATAACCTGAGTTTTGAAGTATTCAAAGGAGAAATTTTTGGATTTCTTGGTGCAAATGGAGCGGGAAAAACAACAGCTATAAAGATCTTATGCGGACTCTGGGTGCCTACTTCTGGTGATATTAAAGTAGCCGGATTTGATATATATACCCAAACTGAGCAGATAAAAAAGAATATAGGGTATATGAGCCAGAAATTCTCATTATATGAGGATATTACAGTGTTTGAGAATATCCGGCTTTTTGGTGGTATATATGGCTTGTCCAGACAAGAAATTGCTCAGAGAGCTGCTGATTTGATGCACAGACTTGATATTGAGCATTCGCGCGATAAACTAATATCTTCTTTGCCATTGGGCTGGAGACAAAAGCTTGCTTTTTCGGTTGCCATACTGCATAACCCAAAACTGGTTTTTCTTGATGAACCAACCGGTGGTGTAGATCCTGTGACCAGAAGAAAATTCTGGGATCAGATATATGAAGCCGCTGATAAAGGAATAACAGTCTTTGTAACAACTCATTATATGGATGAAGCTGAATATTGTGACAGAGTTTCGATAATGGTTGATGGAAGAATTGCTGACCTTGATACACCGTCTGCCCTGAAGGAGAAATACAGTGTTAAAAACATGAATGAAGTTTTTCTTAAGATTGCCAGGATAAAACCTGACCAAAATAACTAATTATTAAGGATGAAAAGATTCTGGGGTTTTGTATTAAAAGAGTTTTTACACATTTTCCGTGATCCTCGTACTATGCTTATCCTGTTTGGTATTCCGATAGTTCAGGTACTGCTTTTCGGATATGTGATCACCAACGAAATAAAAGATGTTAAAATAGCAATCCTCGATCAGTCAAAAGACCATGTAACTATTGAACTAACAAACAAAATTATTTCATCCGGGTTTTTTATTCTTGATCGTAATATAAAAAGCATAAATGAGGTGGAAGATGTTTTCAAAGAAGGAAATGTCAGGCAGGTGATAATTTTTGAATCAGGTTTTGGGAAAAATCTTAAAAGGGAGGGAACGGCAAATATACAATTAATTGCTGATGCTTCCGATGCCAATACTGCTAATCTTGTTGTGCATTATACAATGGCAATAATTGGTGATTTTGTAAGAGAACAGAATAAGTTAACCGGCTCACCCATACAATTTGTTCCTGAAGTCAGGATGCTTTATAATAGTGAGTTAAAGGGTGTTTACATGTTTATTCCGGGAATAATGGCTATGATCCTGATACTTGTATCAGCTATGATGACATCTATCTCTATTGTAAGGGAAAAAGAACTTGGTACAATGGAAACCCTGCTGGTCTCTCCACTCAGACCATTACAAATAATTCTTGGGAAAGTAACCCCATATATTCTTTTATCATTTATAAATGCTGTTACTATTATAATTATGGGTAACATGGTTTTTGGAATGCCGGTGCAGGGAAGTATGATATTGCTACTTGCAGAAAGCATCCTGTATATTCTTCTTGGTCTTTCACTTGGGATACTTATCTCAACCATAACTAAAACTCAGCAAAATGCAATGTTTATTTCTCTGTTTGTCTTGATGCTCCCTACAATTTTGCTGTCCGGCTTTATTTTTCCGATTGAAAATATGCCAAAAATTTTACAATGGCTGAGTATATTAATGCCACCCAGGTGGTTTATTACTATAATAAAGAATATAATGCTAAAAGGTACAGGATTAATGTATGTGTGGAAAGAAACGGTGATATTAATTGTTATGACTTCTGTGTTTTTAGGGTTAAGTATCAGGAAGTTTAAAATAAGACTGGAATAAATGCGAACAATACTTTATTTAATACAAAAGGAATTATTACAGATTTTACGTAACAAAACCATGTTACCAATAATTTTTATTGTTCCGATAATCCAGTTATTAGTCCTCGTACATGCTGCTACTCTGGAAATGAAAAAAATTGATATGTACATTGTAGATAAAGATCTTTCGTCAACTTCAAGAGGTATTGTTCAGAAATTTGAAAGTTCACCGTTCTATTATGTCAATCATCATTCTTTCTCAATACAGGATGCTGAAAATGAGTTAAAAAAGGGGAATATTGACATAATACTTCATATACCTTTTGGTTTTGAAAGTGAACTTGTAAAAGGTAACAATCCCGGGTTACAGCTTCTTATAGATGCAATTAATGGCACTGCTGCAGGGTTAATACAGAGCTATACACAGGCTGTTCTGGCTGATTATAACAGAGAAATTATGCTCAAATGGGCTTCTCCCGGCATGAAAGAAAAACCTCTGTCAATTGAAATTACCCGTTCTTTCTGGTATAATCCGGAATTGAATTATAAAACTTATATGGTACCGGGGATCCTTGTATTGCTTGTTACGCTTATCGGGATGATCCTTACATCGCTTAATCTGGTAAGGGAAAAAGAGTTGGGGACAGCAGAGCAGATAAATGTAACCCCTATACGTAAATACCATTTTATTACAGGTAAACTTTTCCCTTTTTGGATAATTGCATTATTTGAACTGGCATTCGGTCTTTTTATTGGGAAGCTTATTTTTGACATACCAATTGTGGGTAGCCTGGGACTCTTGTTTTTATTTGCAGCCGTATATCTGTTTGCTATTTTGGGTGTAGGATTATTTATTTCAACTCTTGCCTCAACACAACAACAGGTAATGTTTATAAATTTCTTTTTTATGCTCCTGTTTATTTTAATGAGTGGTTTGTTTACCCCCGTTGAAACTATGCCTGACTTCGCCCAGGTCATAAATATTGCCAACCCTATGGCTTATTTCATGCGTGTAAACAGAATGATACTATTAAAAGGATCAGGATTTTATGATGTCCTTCCTGAATTTATATCAGTTAGCATATATGCACTGATTGTCCTGAGTCTGGCTGTCTGGCGATATCGGAAAACAGTATAGGATACTTGCAGTTTTGAACAATTACCTCTAACTTGTACGCCTGAAAAATAAAAATAAATATCATGAAATTTGACCCGGCGGCAAAACTACAGCAAAGCATAAACCTGAGTGCCTATGATGGTGTAAATCCTGCAATTTCCGATTCCGCAACATTTGCTTTTTCCAAAGCGGAGTTAATGTCTGATACTTTTGAGGGCAAGGCGGAAGGTTGCTTTCTTTATTCAAGACACTGGAACCCTACTAACCAGATCCTTTCTTCCTGTCTTGCAGCTATGGAGGGGACTGAAGCAGGATGGGTTACCGGTTCGGGAATGGCAGCTATAACTTCTGCAATACTGCAGATCTGTAATTCAGGTGATCATATTATTTCCAGCATTACTACATATGGTGGTACATATACTTTTTTACAAAATTGGCTTCCTAAATTTAATATCGGGGTAACATTTGTTGATATTACCGACCTTAATGCTGTAAAACAAGCCGTTCAACCCAATACCCGGATAATATTTACAGAGACACTTACAAACCCTCTGCTTCAGGTAAGTGATATTCCTGAACTAGCAAAGATTTCAAAGGAAAACGGGTTAAAACTGGTGGTGGATAATACTTTCACACCAATGATTTTTTCTCCCCATCTGATGGGTACAGATATTGTCGTTTACAGCCTTACAAAGTTTATCAACGGAAAAAACGATTGTGTAGCCGGTGCAATCTGTGGTTCTGATAAATTCCTTGATTCTCTTATTGATGTTCATTCAGGAACTGCTATGTTGCTCGGACCTGTGCTGGATCCTATGCGATCGTCTTCCATTCGTAAGAACTTGTTTACTTTGCATATACGTATGAAAAAGCATAGTGAAAACGCTTTGTACCTCGCAAAAAAAATGAAGGAAAATGGGATTAAAGTAAAATATCCCGGTTTACCGGATCATCCACAGCATAAGACTTTCAGGAAAATGATGAATGAAGGCTATGGGTTTGGTGGTATTCTGACATTGGATATGGAAACCTCTGATAATGCAGGAAAGCTGATGACAGCAATGCAGGATGATGGAGTAGGTTACCTGGCCGTTAGTCTTGGTTATTTCAAAACTCTTTTCAGTAATTCAGGCACTTCAACATCTTCTGAAGTACCTGTCGAAACACAGAAGGAAATGGGACTTTCCCCCGGACTTGTTAGAATGTCAATTGGACTTGACCAGGATATTGAACTGACTTGGAAAAAAATTAAAAACTGTCTGAATAAAATATAAGTAACTAATCAGCTGGCAGTCCACAATCGGCAGTCGGCAAGAAAGCAAATAACCAGTAAATAATTATAACACACAATCACTTAATTACATTCCCGATAAATCGGTACTGAAAAGTATAAATAGCCCGATCTTCAGATTACCGACTCATTCTTCATGGTTAATTGGTTAATTAGTTAATTCGTTAACTTGACTTAACCTCAAACTTCAAACATCAAACTCTTCGACCTCAGCTCTCATCTCTTCAGTTTTCCGTTCAAATGATCAATCTTTTCACCGTCAAGTGTTAAATATCCTTTCATCAGGTTAGCAGT
>JAGGXD010000236.1 GCA_021163295.1 Bacteroidales bacterium | reverse complement strand
CTCTTCTTTAGGCTTCTCGGGGCCTGCTTTCTCGCTTACTTCCTGATCTTTTTTCTCTTCAGCAGGTACCTCCTCAGGAGTTTTTTCTGCAGCTTCACCTTTTTCCTCTTCTGCTAATTCAGCATTTTTTTCTGCAATTTCAACTGCTTTAGCTTCTTTGATCTTTTTTTCAGCTTCAAAACGTTTTTTCTCATCCTCCTCCAGAGCTTTGACAATTTTGCTTTTCTTAGTTTGAATCTCATTCTCTTTTTCTTTAAGCCAGGTATTAAATCTGACTTCTGCTTCCTCTTCAGAAAAAGCTCCCTTTTTAACTCCGTTTAGAAGATGGTTTTTTATTAATACACCTTTATATGATAAGATAGCCCTACAGGTATCAGTAGGTTGAGCGCCTTTTTGCAGCCATTCCAATGCTCTATCAAAATCCAATTTAATAGTAGCAGGATTTGTTCCCGGATTGTACATGCCAATCCGTTCAATATATCTGCCATCCCGTGGCGCCCTGCTATCAGATATCACAATGTGGTAATAAGGACTTTTTTTTCGCCCATGTCTTGTTAATCTGATTTTTGCTGGCATTCTCTACGCTTTTAATTAATAAAATAATTACCTGAAAAAATAGTGGGTGCAAAGATACATTTTTATTTAATTATACAATTAGTTTTAAATGTATTTATTGAAAAAGTAAACGTGGCAATGATAGTTATTCAATACTTTTCAACATCTATTTTTTAACATATTGTTTTGTGTAATTTTGTAAATTATCACTGAATGTAATATGGTTATGATTGACTTTGCACACCTTCATGTACATACACAATACTCTATTCTTGATGGGGCATCAAGTATTCCGGAGTTGATGAAGAAGGTTAAAGCAACAGGGATGAAAGCCATAGCCATTACTGACCATGGGAATATGTTCGGTGTCAAAGAATTTCATAATGAAGCCAAAAAACAAGGAATTAAACCAATAATTGGCTGTGAAGTATATGTTGCCGGTAATAGCCGGTTTAAAAAAGATGAAAAAGAAGACCGGGCCGGTTACCATCTCATACTTCTGGCTAAGAATATGAAAGGGTATCAGAACCTGGTTAAAATGGTTTCACTTGCATGGATTGAAGGGTTTTATTATAAGCCCAGGATAGACAAAGAACTGCTACGTAAATATAGTGAGGGTATTATTGCATCCTCTGCATGTCTTGGGGGAGAATTGCCTTCGGTAATTCGAAACCAGAACAGTGACAAAGCCGAAGAGGTAGTAAAAGAATTCATAGATATTTTCGGTGATGATTATTACCTTGAGCTAATGAGGCACGAAACCGGTGATCCTGAGATTGACAGTGATACTTTTTCCCGGCAGGTTATCGTTAATAAAGGGCTAATTGAATTATCAGAAAAATTTAGCATTAAGCTGATTGCTACAAACGATGTGCATTTTATTAATGCTGAAGATGCTGAAGCTCACGACAGACTTATTTGTCTGAATACAGGTAAAGATCTGGATGACCCTGACAGGTTGAGGTATACAAAGCAGGAATTCCTGAAAACGCCACAGGAGATGAATGAGATATTCTCTGATATTCCTGAAGCAATTGAGAATACAATTAAAGTTGTTGAAAAAATAGAGGATTATGAGCTTAATCATAAACCTGTCATGCCTGATTTTAGTATTCCTGAAGGCTTTAAAGATGAGGATGATTACCTTCATCATCTTTCCTTTGAAGGAGCAAAAACGAGATATGAAAATATTACAGCTGAAATTAAGGAAAGGATAGATTTTGAATTGTCTGTAATAAAGAAAATGGGTTATCCGGGATATTTTCTTATCGTACAGGATTTTCTTAATGCAGCAAGGAAAATGGACGTTTCCATTGGTCCTGGAAGAGGATCGGCAGCCGGTTCGGTTGTTTCATATTGTACCGGGATTACAGATATAGATCCACTGAAATATAACCTTCTTTTTGAGAGGTTTCTGAATCCTGATAGAATTTCGATGCCTGATATTGATATTGATTTTGATGAAGATGGTCGTGATAAGGTCCTTAAATGGGTGGTGGAAAAATATGGACAAGAGCATGTTGCTCAAATTATTACATTTGGTACAATGGCTGCTAAAATGGCAATACGGGATGTTGGCAGAATTCAAAAACTCCCATTAGCCGAAGCTGACAGGCTGGCTAAATTAGTGCCTGAGCGACCGGGAACTACATTAAAATCAGCTTATAATGAGGTTCCTGAACTTAGAGCTGCACGAACATCAGGAAATGAGCTCGTTTCACAAACTCTCAAATTTGCTGAAATTCTCGAAGGATCTGTTCGCCATACCGGTTTGCATGCTTGTGGTATAATAATTGGAAAAAACAAGCTAATCGAACATATTCCTTTATCAATAAGTAAAGACTCAGATTTACTTGTAACACAATTTGATGGCAGTCATGTTGAAGATGTGGGAATGCTGAAAATGGACTTCCTGGGTTTGAAAACTTTATCTATTATCAAGGATGCCATTGAAAATATAAAAGAATCAAAAGGGATAAATGTTGATATAAAAAACATTCCTCTTGATGATGAAAAAACTTATGAATTATATAGTCGCGGTGAGACTACCGGGATATTCCAGTTCGAATCCGGCGGAATGAAAAAATACCTTAAGGAACTTCAACCTAACAGGTTTGAAGATCTTATTGCTATGAATGCATTGTACCGGCCGGGACCAATGGAACATATTCCCAGGTTTATCTTCAGAAAACACGGACAGGAAAAAATTCGTTATGAACTTCCGGTAATGGAAGAGTATCTGAAGGATACATATGGTATTACCGTATACCAGGAACAAGTGATGCAACTTTCTCAAGCTATGGCCGGATTCTCACGTGGTCAGGCAGATGCTTTGAGAAAAGCTATGGGAAAGAAGAAAAAGAAGGTGATGGATGAACTCAGAGAGAAATTTTTCGAAGGTTGTAAGACCAACGGATATGATGTAAGTATTGTTGGAAAAATTTGGCAGGATTGGGAAGCCTTTGCGCAGTATGCGTTTAATAAATCACACTCTACTTGTTATGCTTTTGTTTCGTACCAAACAGCTTACCTGAAAACTCATTTTCCTGCTGAATATATGGCTGCGGTTCTTAGCAGAAATGTTAGTGATATAAAAAAAATTACTTTATTCATGGATGAAACCAGACGTATGGGAATTTTGGTTCTTGGTCCGAATGTGAATGAGAGTGACATGAAATTTACTGTGAATAAGGAGGGTAATATACCTTTTGGGCTTGGAGCAATAAAAGGGATGGGGGAAAATGCTGCCCGGCAAATCATAACGGAAAGGGAGAAAAACGGACCGTTTAAGGATATTTATGATTTTGTTGAAAGAATAGACCTGTTTGCAGTTAATAAGAAAAACTTTGAAGCTCTTGCTATGGCAGGGGCCTTTGATAGTTTTAAAGATATTGGAAGAGGGCAGTTTTTTAGTTTGGATAATAAGAAAATTTCTTTTATTGAAAATCTTATAAGTTTTGGGAATAAAATAAAAAATGAGAAAAACAGTTCTCAGATATCACTATTTGGGGATACTCAGGGATTTGAAATAATAAAACCTGAAATACCTCAGGATACAGACTGGTCAAAACTGGAAAAACTGAATAAAGAAAAAGAAGTTATTGGAATATTTCTTTCTGCACATCCATTGGATGACTTTAAGCTTGAAATAGATAAATTTTGTAATACTTCATTGGCACAACTTAACGACCCCAAGCCCTTGAAAAACAAAGATATAGCAATTGCTGGAATAGTTACAGATGTAAAGAATGAAACAACAAGGAAGGGGAATCCATATGGAGTTCTTACTATTCAGGATTATACAGATACATATCGGTTGGCAATGTTTAGCAATGATTATATTAATTACAGAAAATATTTTGAAATAGGATATTTTTTGCTGATAAAGGGAAAGGTCCAGCCAAAATATTACAATAATGACGAGTTGGAACTTAAGGTAAACAAAATTCATCTATTACCTGATGTAAAAGGAGACCTTATTAATACCGTTTCACTGGAAATGCCAATAAGTGAAATCACACCTGAATTTATAGATGATTTTGACCGGATCACTAAGGAAAACAACGGGAAAACCATAGTAAAATTAAGTATTTATGATAACGAAGGGAAATATAATATTGAAATGTTTTCCAGAACAAGGAGAATTTATTTATCAGACAATTTTATTAATTTCCTTGAAAAAAATAACAATATTGGATTTAAACTGAATTAAATTATATTCGCACCTGCTTTTGTTTATTATCTAAAAGAACCAGCAAGTACTAAAATTAGTAACGAACTTAAAAAACAATTAACATGATAGTTGAAGTAAATGATTCGAATTTTGAAGAAGTTGTATTAAAATCAGAAAAACTTGTTATTATTGATTTTTGGGCCGAATGGTGTGGTCCATGCAGAATGGTAGACCCAATTATTAAGGAGATTAGTGAAGAGTATGCAGGGAGAGTACTTGCAGCAAAAGTAGATGTAGATAGTAATCCGGGAATCTCATCAAAACTTGGGATCAGGAATATTCCTACTGTTATGTTTTTTATGGATGGGGAAATGGTTGATAAACAGGTGGGAGCTGTTCCAAAAAGTTATTTTGTTTCAAAGCTGGAACCTTTGTTGTAAGTGAATTTTTACTTCGTCCTTGTTTTTAACCCCCCTCAAATTTAGAATACTTTTTTTTCTATTTATTATGTCTGAAATAACCACTGTAGGAATTTATTGTGCTTCAAGTCCAAGAATTGATCAGGAGTATTTTAAAGCAGCTGATGAATTAGCCGGTATCCTTGTCAGGAATAAGATAACTATATATTTTGGAGGAGGAAAACATGGACTGATGGGGCAGATTGTAACACGGGTAAACAGGGATAATGGAAAGATAATAGGTGTTATTCCCGGGTTTATGAAAGATGAAAACTGGCATCACGAAAGTATTAAGAAATTGATTGTTGTTGATACAATGCATGAACGGAAGGAGACAATACTTAATCAAAGTGAAGCTCTTATCGCTTTACCCGGGGGTTGTGGGACGGTAGAAGAACTTATGGAAGCAATTACATGGAAACAGTTAGGGTTATATACCGGACCGATAATCATTCTTAACACCAAGGGTTATTATAATTCGTTATTGACTTTCCTGGAGAAAATGATCAATGAAAGTTTCCTGCGAGAAGTACACCGGAACATATGGAGTGTAATTAAAAACCCATCTGAAATTATGAGTGCAATGAGAAAATCGCCGCCCTGGAGTGTTAAAGCAAGAAACTTTGCTGCTGTGAAATGAAAAGCAAAGAGCCTGGTCAGGATGTTATGCGCATACCGATAAATAAAATGTCATCTATCTGAGACAGGTCGCCTCTCCATTCTTCTATAGTTTTGTTCATATATTCTTTTTGTTCATTCATGCTCATATGCTGAATAGAAAGAAGAAGATCTTTAACATTTCTTGTTTTGTATTTTTTCCCGTGAATTCCCCCGAACTGGTCAGCATAACCATCTGAGAAAAGATAAAACACATCTCCTTTTTTAACTTTAATTGTGTGGTTCGTGAATTTTTGACCTACTTGAATAGACGACAAGCCAATGGAGAAACGATTAGCTTTTGTTTCAAAAAGTTCTCCGTCTCTTATTAAATATAGAGCATTATAAGCTCCGGCATATTGTATTTCTTTTGTTTTCAAATCATAAACAATAAGAGAAAGGTCCATACCATCCTTAACCTCATCACTTTCACTTTGCTGGGTAAGTGTTGCGGAAACCTCATCGTTAAGCTGGTCGAGAATTGCTGCGGGTTCAGTAAAACCATATTCCTTAACAATTTTATTAAGGGAATTATGGCCGATTAATGACATAAACGCTCCGGGAACACCATGTCCTGTGCAATCAACTGCTGCAATAAATAGCTTTGAATCAGAAATATGAAGCCAGTAAAAATCTCCGCTTACAATATCTTTTGGTTTAAAAAGAATGAAAGTTTCAGAAATAGAATCTTCAGGTGGGAGTATAGCTTTTTGTATGCGGTTTGCATAGCGAATACTGGCTGTAATATCTTTATTTTTTTGCTCAATTTCTTCACTTTTCTCAACAACCTCGGCAGTTCGTTCAGCTACTTTCTTTTCAAGAATTTGTTTTTCTTTTATTAGATTACGTTCCCTGACTTTAATAAAAACGAAAACAGCTACTAAAGTAAGAATTACACATCCCAGGATGAACCACCATGTTTGATAAAATGGGGGCTTGATGATAAAATCGTATGTAACCGGTTCGGAATTCCATGTTCCGGAGCTGTTTTTTGCTATTACCTTAAATGAATATTTGCCATGGGATAAGGAAGGATAATTTGCGCTGGTTGTTGTTGTTTCAGGTCGCCAGTTATCTTCAGCACCTTTTAGCATAATTTTGTATCGTACCGCCCCGGGGTTTGAAAGACAAATGCTGTAATAATCAAATATGAGTGATTTTTCCTGGTGGTTAAGGCTCATTCCGGAGGTCATAACCCGGGATTCATAATTCACTTTTATTGACTTTATATGGGTTAATGGTTCGGGAATATTTTTTCTGGCTTTGGTTGGGTCATATCTTGTTACACCGTTTGCTGTTCCAAACCATAAATTTTTATCAGTATCCATGAAAGATGCATTGTCTTTTGTTTCGATACCCACATAACCGTTTTTCTCACAGAAAGTATATATTTTGTTTTCAGACTGGTTTAATATATTCAAACCATTATTTGAGCCTATATATATATTATTTTTAGTGTCAACATTGATAACTGAAACAATATTTGAAAGTAATCCGTCAGATATTGAGTAATGTTTATTAATACTGTCTTTTTCAGCAACAAAAACCCCCGAAGTGGTTCCTATCCAGATATTCCCATTTAAATCTTCGGCCATTGTTTTTGGCACAAGCTTATTTTCCGGACTAATTCTAATAAATGTATCTCTTTTGGCTACATATTTTGTAAGTCCGTTTTTTGCTTCAGACCCAATCCACATATCACCATTTGAATCAAGTAGCAATGCCGTAATATGGTTTCCTGCAAGTCCGTAAATCTGGGTATATGTCTTTCCTTCACCTTTATCATTATCCCATACAATAAGCCTGTCGTTTGCACCAATCCATATCCTGTTTTTATTATCAATTTCCAGCGCATTTACAATATGATCAACAGGCAGCAATTGGTTGAGGTAAGAATCAAAGATAAATTTTTCTTTGTCAATTAAATATTGAAAAACACCTCCTCCATTTGAACCTATCCAAAGGTTATTATCCATGTCATTTTTAATAAACCGGATCTTGTTATCTATCATGTTCTTTTCCCGGTTGAGAATACGGATTTTTTCTTTACCGGATTTTAAAGGATTGAAAACGCAAATTCCTTTATTGGTTCCAAACCAGAAATTTCCTTTTTTATCCTGTTGAATAGCCCAGACATTATTATCAGGCAAACCTTCTTCAGGCATAATGGTGATAAAACTTTCTCCTTTGAAAATCGATAATCCATGAAACTGGCTTGCAATAAGAATATTTCCTTCCCTGTCTTCTGTAATGCATTGTATTTGACTGGCATCCAATCCATTATCAGCTGTAAAATTTGTCATTTTTTCTCCAGAGAAACGTGTAATGCCGCCACCCCAGGTTCCTATCCAGACATTTCCCTGGCTATCTTCAGTGATATGGCTGATCCAGTTGTTTGCCAGACCGTCTCTCCTGTCATAAATAACCATTTTTTCCTGGTCAGTAAGATATTTATATAAACCGCCATGATAAGTTCCGAACCATAAATTTCCGTTTGAGTCTTCAAACATTACGGTTTTCATCCAGTATTTTGTCAAATCAGGAAGAATATAATTGTCAAATTTATTATCAGTTTTATTATACTTTTTAATACCGACATCTGTTAAGCAATAAAATGTGCCATCACGCGTAAGAAGAGAATTAAAAACTTTATCACTTAAGCCATCTTTTCCCCTGAATACTTCAGCTGAGATTTGATCAATTTCACCAAATGGATTCTTCAGAAGAATTGCCCCATTCCCAGCGGTTGTAAACCAAATCTGACCTGTTGAAGTTTCAGTGATTGATGTAATATCAGAAATGAGTTGAATAGAATCGGGTTTAAATATTTCAAACTTTATTCCATTATAGCGAGAAATACCTCCGTCAAGATGTCCTAACCATAAGTTGGCTTTTGAATCAGTAAAAACAGTACGTACTCCCTTAGGGGCAAGTCCATTTTCCGATGTAAAATTTTCAAAATTTATCCCATCAAAACGAGAAACGCCACCGGCTGTTCCCAGCCAGATATAGTCATTTTGATCCTGTAATAATGAATATACTTTCGAGGAATTCAATCCGTCTTCAACACTATAATTATCAAAATAGTATGATTGGGATTGAAGAATTGATGAGATGAACATCAGAAGTGAAAAAAAAATTATTCGCTTTAAGTTACAAATAACTTTCCCGGACAGTGAAATATAAAGAGCCATTGTATTTATATTAATGAGCTTTGAATAAAAATAACCTGCATTATTAACTTCGTTGAGGGATTCGCTGTTCATGCAGAAGATAAAAGTAAAAAGTAAAAAGTAAAAAGTGAATTATTTGCATAAGAAATTCAAATTGCTTTTTTATTTCTGATTAATTTGTGAACCGGAATGAAGTGGAGTTCACCGAAGGTAATTAATCAGGCTAAAATTATTGTTCTTTCAGCATAAAGAAAAAGGTACCGTTTTCATCTTCTAATCCTGCAATTTTCCCAAATTTTGGTCGTTGCTGATTGTTTCTTACCACAGCCATAGTTACCTGGGAAACAATATTTTCAATTGGCATACAAGCATTAGGATTATTAGCCAGTGAATTAGCGAAAGTTCTGGTAAATTGAGAATTATCTACTGCAAGCTCATAACCTGCAGATGAAAAAACCTGCGAGGATTTGGACCTGGTAGCAGTCCAGTCGTCACAGCTTCTTATTTTTGGTGTTGACCGCATAGCCTGGTAAAATGTAGGACCTGATTCACAAGCATCAGTTACAACCAGCGTATGTGTTAATGAACTTGAATAAGATTGCATAGCTGCTTTAAGTGTATTAATATTATAATACGTAAATTCATCATCACGCTGAGCATCAACAGGTATCCAGTAACCCGATTCGTTAACAAACTTACCATGCCCGGCATACCAGACGAGAAGAGAATTAACATGGTTGCTGCGAAGCAGGTCACGTAGTTCAATGGAAAAGAATTTTTCCATTTCTGCCTTGGTCATATCCTGCTTGGTGATAATATTATGAATTTGGTATTTTGCAAAGGATGCTTTCATCAGACTGATATCTTTTATAGGTCCTTCAAGACTGGCAAATACTTCATACTTTGAATTCTCAATAAAAACAACCCAGGTTTTACCCATCGGATTATCTTGTGAAATCAAAGCTCCTTCCCTGTTTAATGTAAATTCTTTCTCAACCTTATTTCCAAACATATCTTCAGCTACAACAGTGAATCTATTTTTATTCATAATGTCTATGTTAGCTGAAAATTTAGGGTTTTCAACATCCATACGGTAACTGGCAGTAACTCCTTCAATAAATATGGATCTAATAAAACTTTCATCCGTTATTTGCCCTTCAATATATAAGTTGGCATCATTATTCTCAAGATAAATAAGATTATTGTCAGATGCATAAGGAGCAATAATTTTTACTAATGGAGGATTTACCTCTGTGCGTTTAATTGGGAAAATCCCGGTTTGTTTATTGTCATATACATCAAGGGCTGTGATTACCAATTCATCAAAATCCCTTATATCAACATCTGTTATAAATTCATAATGATTTTCTTTTTTCTCAAAACGTACTTCTTTATCATTAATTTTTAAATAGCTCAAATCACTGTTATCCCATACTTTACCTTTTATAAGAACGGTTTCTTTATCACCGGATAACTCAAGGATAGTTCCACTTTTAGGCTCAGGATCAACAATAATAATTTCAGGTTTATCATTTTCCCTGTTTATTTCAAATAATCTTGCCGTTGTTGCATCCAGTAATTTTTTTGCATCAACATCATATTCAGATAGTTGAGTAATGGTTTCGTAATCTTTAGCAGCGGATGCATAATTCATTGCATGCTCATACGATTTGGCCCTGGCAAAATAATAATCAGGGTTTTCTTTATCATGTGAAATGGCAACCGAATAGTCGTTTATTGCATTCAGGTGTTGATTAAATTG
>JAGGXD010000189.1 GCA_021163295.1 Bacteroidales bacterium | reverse complement strand
TTATACAATCATGCATATATACAGGACAGAATTACAGATTAAATTCGCCCTGATCTTTCTCCGGAAGTTTATAATCCTGGATATTAATGCATTAAAAATATTTACGCATTACAATAGAAATAAAAAAAGTGTCATAATAATGACAAACTGACACTATCTAATGGAATAGAGGGAATAGAAGGAATAAAGAGAGTAAAGGGAGTAAAGGGTTTAGACAAATAATAAAACCATAGGTATAGGCGTTTAGATCGCACAAATTCAATAATTATTCACCTTCCTGACCGGTACTACTTTCTTCCGGAAAAGCTGTAGGCAGGTTAGGCACCTGTGACGGATCAATTGCGTTGTCAATTTGTTGCTCAACCCTTGATCTGCCCTCATTACTTCCTCTCGGAATTACAGCACTACCAATCAAGCTAAGCACCAATAATGATATAGCAAGTGTCCATGTTGCTTTTTCAAGAAAATCCGCAGTTTTTCTTACACCCATTACCTGGTTTGAAGAGGAAAAATTGGCTGCTAATCCTCCTCCTTTGGAATTTTGCACCAATACACCCAGTATCAAAAACACACACACCATAAGGATTAATACTGAAATCAACACGTAAAGTCCCATTTCTAATCGTTTTATAGTTCGTTAATTAATTTCTTTATTTTTTCAATTTGAGTGACAAAGTAACTGCTTTTTTCCGGAAATTTCAAACTTAATTTCTCAAAGACAAAAATAGCTTTCGAATAATAGCCCTGATTAATATATATTTTTGCAAGAGTTTCTGTAATAAATCCTTCATTCTCTCTTCCACTGGATTCTGACATATCCGTTTGTTCATCATCCGGGGTATCCATCTTTTTATGCAAAATACGGGGACTATTTTTAATGAACTTGTTAATAAGTTCATCGTTTCTTACTTGTTCATCAGCTGTATTCTGCGTATTTTCCTCTTCTAACTCAAGTAATTCATCATCGCCAACCAAAATATTTGGTTCATCCGCATCTAATTGTTCCTTCTCCCTAAAAACCTCTTCAATAATCTCATTTTCATTTCTTATTTCCAGTATCTGATTTACTTTTAAGTCTTTTGCTTGACTTTCCTCCCCTTTTTCCGGTTTTTTTTTTTCTGCTAATTCGTTCAGGATTTTATCTGCAATGGGGGGCTCTCCCTTACCTGGTTTATTCTCCTGAGTATCTTCTTTTGAATCCTCCTGTTTCTTCTTAATCTCTTCAATCCTTTTTAATATAACATCAGCCAGGGCTTTTTCTTCTTGCTTATCAGCCTGTTCCGGTTTTTCTTTCAGTTTTTTTGTTATCGGTTCTTCCGCTTTTTGGTCAGGTTTACTTTCCCCGGACTTTCTTCCCGTTGTAACTCCAGGTCTATTGAGAAGATAGTAAAGCACACTCCTGTTTCCAACATAAGCTGCTGACTTTTTTAACTGACTGTCGAATTTTATATTACCAAGAACATACAAATTTTTCAATAGCATCAAGTGAGCAGTCTGAAAATATGGAAATTCATTAAGAAGTTCATGCATTTCCAGAATGCTTCTTTTGTCAAGTTGACCGGGCGACTCCATATATTTAAGGAATTCTTCCCTGTTCATAGATTAATTTACTTAATACTTAACAAATGCAGATGTTAAGCTGTTTTATACAAAATATAAAGGTAGTAATTATATTGCAACTATTCAGTATCCTACCAATTCACAAATGCCTGGTTAAAAATATCTTCCGTTATTTGTTCGAGTATTTTTTCTGAAAGATCCTGTTCCACCGATTGCAAATCATGGGAGCTTTCATAATCTTCATATCGTGAAAACTGGGTGTCAAAATTTTCATCAGGATTAATAGTGTTGGTGAACTTAACCCGTACTGTAATAGTAAACCTGTTTAGTTCAGCAACCTCGTGTCCTGTAACAGCAAGGGGAGTTGCCTGATATCTTGTTATTTCCCCTTCAAAATCCACATCTCCTAAATCTGTTGCAAAAACAAGACCGGTTTGTGCTTTTATTTTATCTTTCAGAGCATCGGTAAAGATCTGACTGAAATTCGGATTTACAAAACCCTTTCCCGGAGTTACCCTGTTTGGAAAATACTGAACAGATACTGTTTTTATTTCAGGTGAAATATTCGCTCCGGAAAATGAATAACTAATCTTACACCCATTTAGTAAGAAGACCAGGAAAAACAGTGTACTAAATACTAAATATCTCATTTTTTCATTTTTTCTGAATTAATTCTCAATATCATACTCTTTAATTTTCCTGTACAGTGTTCTTTCAGAAATTCCTAATTCTTTTGCTGCTCGTTTCCTTTTCCCCTGATATTTATCCAGAGCTTTCCTGATCAATTCAATTTCTTTATCAACTAATGATAATGATTCTTCAATCACTTCTTCGGTATCCTGAATATCTGCTTCTTCTCTTTTCTTTACCTCTGTAGGCGCATTAATTATTTCTCCTCCTGATGATTCAACGCTATGAAACAATTTCTTCACCAGGTCTGCATTCTCCTCCTTAATTTCAATATTATCACTCCCCTTCTCCATTATCTCAACAACCAGTTTTTTCAGATCATTCATATCATTCTTCATATCGAATAATATCTTATAAAGTATCTCCCGTTCAGAAGAGAAAGATTTATGTTCCTCCCTCTTTATTATTGCAGGAAGCTTTTCTCCATGATAACCAGGCAGATAACTTTTTAATGTATTCTCATCAATTTCCCTTTCTTTCTCAATAACAGATATTTGTTCCGTTATATTTTTTAACTGTCTTATATTTCCCTGCCAGGAATAATTAATAAGAACACCCACTGCTTCACCTGTTAACTCAATAGCCGGCATGTGGTACTTTTCAGCAAAATCAGCAGCAAATTTTCTGAATAGTAAATGAATATCTTCACTCCTGCTTCTTAAAGGAGGCATATTTATCGGTACAGTATTAAGACGATAATATAGGTCTTCCCTGAACTTTCCATCCCTGATAGCCTGTAAAATATCAATATTAGTAGCTGCAATAACTCTCACATCAGTTTTTTGCATCTTGGATGAACCAACCCTGATAAACTCGCCGCTTTCGAGCACTCTTAACAATCTTACCTGTGTGGATTGTGGTAATTCAGACACTTCATCAAGAAAAATAGTTCCTCCGTTAGCTACTTCAAAATAACCTTTCCGGCTATCTATTGCTCCGGTAAATGCTCCTTTTTCATGCCCGAATAACTCGGAATCAATAGTTCCTTCCGGAATAGCACCACAATTAACAGCAATATATTGTCCGTGTTTTCTTGAACTGAACTGATGTATGATCTGTGGGAAAACTTCTTTTCCGGTGCCACTCTCACCGGCAATTAATACCGATAAATCAGTTGACGCCACCTGTATGGCAATATCAATTGCCCTGTTCAGGCCAATATGATTTCCAATAATTCCAAATCTCTGTTTTATTTTCTGAACATCATTCATGTAGTTGACAAATAAATACTATTTTTTTCACAAAATTAGAGATTTTTTAACAATTTAACATTAATCCACAAATTTTCTGTAAATTAGCTTTGTCAATAAATTTAAAAACATGAATACAATTGGAATTATTCCTGCCAGATATAACTCAACCAGATTTCCCGGTAAGCCACTGATAAAAATCGGAGGAAAAACAATGATCAGGAGGGTTTATGAAAGATGCACTTTATCGCTTAATAATGTTATTGTAGCAACAGATGATGAAAGGATAAGGAATGAAGTTGACAGTTTTGGAGGACTTGTAATTATGACATCCCCCGATCATAAAAGTGGCACTGACCGGTGCGCTGAAGCTGTATCGCTTTACCAGAAATCCCGTAATGAACCTGTTGATGTGGTAATAAATATTCAGGGTGACGAACCTTTTCTCGATCCTGCGATACTTTCGCATCTATCCAAATGTTTTATTAACCCTGAAATTCGGATTTCTACACTTGTTAAAAAAATTTCCAGTGAAAATGAGATTTTTGATCCTAATCTGGTAAAAGCAGTCATTGATAAAAATGGTTTGGCTCTTTACTTCAGCCGTTCACCTATTCCTTATGTAATTAATGCTGACAAATCAAAATGGGCAGGAACTCATCCTTTCTACAAACATTTTGGGATATACGCTTTCCGTAAAGAAGTACTGATGGAACTTACTCAATTAACTTTATCCTCACTTGAACAAGCAGAATCACTTGAGCAAAATCGTTGGCTGGAAAATGGTTACAGGATACATGTTGAAGAAACCGAGCACGAAAGTATTTCTATCGACACACCTGAAGATCTGGGAAAGATTAATAATATGAATTTTTCATAAATCCCGTATTCCACAATGACATTTGGCAGTAATCTGCCAGGCGGTTTCAAACCGCTAGGCGGATGCAGCCTGGAGCTGTTGTTTTTCCTTTGAAAAATCCATTTTAGGAAATATTGTTTCAATATGACTGATCTTTTGGAGGGTTTTCTTAACAAATTCCGAATGATCTTCTGAGCCTGGGTGAAAAGGTTTATGAGCAGCTGCCCTGTTTATCTCATCTACCTTCTTCAATACCTCGCGTGTTTCATCATTAATAAACCGCTGATCAAATTTTTGCCAGATATAATTTACTGCTATGGAATTCAGATGAATCATATCCTCGCTATAAAACCGGTAATCACGCAGGTCATCCATCATTATCTCATAAGAAGGGAAATAATCCGTATCGGGAAATTTCTCCCTTAGCAAATGAATGGCATAAAGCAACACCGATTTGCTTACCATGTTCCCTTCAGCACTATCCTTCCAATGTCGAACCGGACTCACTGTAAATATTATTTTTAACCCGGGTAGTTGGACTTTTAGCTTTTCTATTATCTCTCCCCAAACCTCCAGAATTTCTTCGGGCTTCAGCATCCTGCGATTAAACTTTCCTGCAGGGATCTTATGACAATTGGATACCTCCTTTCCGGTCTCTTTCCATTCGTAAACCCATGCCGTACCAAACGTGATAAAAAGAAATTTTGTGGACTCAAGAAAATCAGTCCCCTCGTCTATCCCACTATTGATTTTTTCCAGAGCATTCTTCAGATCAGGTGACGAAAATCTAGAATGGTGACAAAAACTAATCCATTGGTTATTAAATTGATACAGGTCGTCTTTTTGAAATTCCTTCTTGTTTATTAAAATATCCAGGCTTTGTTTCACTGACATTGGATTATAAATAACCCCGAAAGGATTTACACAAACCGGGAATTTCTTCTCCACCAACATTGCCCCGATATTATCTGCAAAGCAAGAGCCAAGAAACATTACAGGGGTTTTGTGGTTAATCATATATTTGGAAGGCTCAACCTCAACCTCTGTGCGGAAAATATCGTTTTTTTTCATGTTCGGTTCATCTTATTCTACAATTAAGCCAATTCCTGTTTCTTTAACCAATCAATAATATACCCAAAAACTTCATCTTTTATTTTTTCGTTATGCAGTTCATGGTACATTTCTTTCCATATTTTGAATTCAACATTTTTACCGGCTTTTTCAGCAAACTGACAGCTCGCATCAGCAGATGTTATTTTGTCGTCTCCCCCATGCATCAATAGTACAGACCTGTCAAGTTTCCCTGCATTAGCAAGAGCCCATTCTCCGCGGGCATATACATTAATGAACATTCTTACAGAAATTCTGTCGTGCACCAATGGATCATTTTCATAAGCTTTAATAACTTCCGGATCATGAGAGATATGCCCGACATTCAGTCCCGATGGCTGTAATAGCCCCGGCAGGATCCTTTTCATTGCTTGTGCCAACGCCAGTTTTATTGAAGATGGTTTAAAAGAAAGCCTCAGCCAGGGGGATGTTACAATATACCTGGAAATATTATTCCTTGTCAGGGCATGGTTCAAAACAATATTGCCTCCAAGACTGTGTCCATAAAGGATTACCGGTTTATCCGGAAAAAACTCCTGACTTTTTCTTATCAACATATCAACATCCTGCAATAATGATTCATAGGAAGGAATATGGCCACGTTTGCCTTTCGACCTGCCATGCCCGCGAAAATCAATGCCTGTAACAGCATATCCCCGGTTCACAAATTTCTCAGCCCACTGGTCATAGCGCATTATATGCTCACCCATTCCATGTACCAGTGCAATAGAGGCTTTTGGTGCCTCAGTATCAGGCTGCCAGGAATGTCCGAATAATTTCAGATTGTCCACAGTGTGTAATTCAAATTCAAATCGGTTCATTATTTAATATTTATAAGGTAACTTTGGAACTAGATTATTAATCACTCGAAAAATAGTAAAATGAGAGAAATAATACAAATAGAAACAAACAAACAAAACGGGCTTTATGACATCACAGAAGAAGTTCGTCATATTGTAAAAAACAGTAAAGTGCCTGAAGGAATAGTAAATATATATGTTCAGGGAGCAACTGCCGGTATTATGATCCAGGAAAACTGGGACCAGTCGGTTCAGAATGATATGATAAACTTATTGAAAAAACTTATTCCTGCCGGGGTTTGGGAACATGATATGCAAGATAATAACGGAGATGCACACCTGAAAGCAGGTCTGATCGGACCAAGTGAAACTATACCAATAATAAACGGAGAGATGGGATTATCTACCTGGCAGAATATTTTTTTATGTGAATTTGACGGCCCGCGTACAAAAAGAACTATTGTTGTAACAGTTATAAAAGACTCGTGATTGGGTTGTTTTTACTTATGATGAAACTCTACTGTTACAATCATCTTTCTGGTTATTCTTTCCCCGTTTATTTCAGCAGCTATCCATCGCGGAGATGATGAAACCACACGTAAAGCTTCATCATTAATAATTTCATCAATCCCTTCAACAACAGAAACCTTAATAACTTTACCCTTTTTATTTACAAAGAACTCTACTTTCACATTACCGCTAATTCCTTTTGCTAATGCCGCTTCAGGATACCTGATATTTTTCCTTATATAATCATTAAAATCTTTATACTCTTCAACAATAAATTGAGGTTGAATTTCCGATTGATTATCGAAAACTACCGGTTCCGGTTGAACTGCTACACCGGCTACTGCAGATTTTCTTCGCCCTTTTTCTTCTGGTGCTTCAACCCCCGATATCTTGTATGCCTGAACCTCATCTGTTAAAAAAACATCTTTCTCAGCATCATCGCTTTCGGTATCACGGATTTGAACTGCTGAAACCTGCCTGCTTATTTTTCCTTTTATATCAGATTTTACCTCTTCTGCCAGAACTTCCGGTTCTTCAATCTCCTCCTGCTTTTCAATCGTAACTATTTCGTCTTTTTTAGGATCAACTCCTTTTCCTTTTTCTTTTGGTTGTTGAACAGGAGTAACAGGTTGAAACTGCTTTTCAGATATTGTTTCAGGGACTGCTTTTTTTGCTTCGATATTATCAGCAATCATATTATTATCCTGCTTTAACACAAAATGATAAATTGAAAATATCCCCGCAATAATTATCACTGATGCAGCAGCAGCTACATATTTATACACCCTTCTTATCTTCATCTCTCCCGGGGATAATTCACGCTTTTTATTAATTAAGCTGAATAACTCCTTTCTAATTTCCTGTACCGCCTCTCCCTGCTCCAGATGATCAGGAATTAGTTTATACCCTTCAACCGCTTCTTTGCATAAAGGACATCCTTCAAGATGCCGGTCAACTTTTTTCAGGTCCTCCCCTGCTAGTTCACCATCATTATATAACCGGATTGTCTCCGGTGTTATACAACCTGAAGCTAAAAACAAACTAATATTCTTATTCTTTCCCATTTTCTATTAAATAAATTCGCAAGTTTCTTTTTCCATTTTGAATATGGCTTTTAACCTTTTTTAAGCTGTAGCCCGTTTTTTCAGCTATTTCATCATATGATCTTTTTTCAAAAAAAAACAGGTGAATGCATTGTTTCTGTTCATTATTCAGACTTGCAATTGCTTTCTCCATTTCGCTAAATTGTTCTTCCTCCTCAATCTTTTGATGCAAATCTTCATCAGATTCCACAGGAATTTGTTCATTTTTTCTTTTATCTATCTCAATAAAAAGATTTTCTTTCCTGTTTCTTATTCTCATCAGGCAGTAGTTCCTGCTTACAGTATGAAGCCATGAAGAAAAATTGCTAATTTCATGCCGCAGTAGCTTATCCAAAAGACTTTCCATAACTTCCATAGTAGCATCTTTAGCATCTTCCTTATTTTTTAGATATTTTAGGCATACTCCAAATACCAGGTGGATATACCTGTCAAACAAAGGCACCAATACCTCTGTATCACCAAGTTTCTTATACCGGTTGATAATATCCGTGTCAGAAAGCATGTTCGCTTTCCTAATTCCTTTTCCCCTCCTATTTGTACTTTTTAAAAACAAAATCCAAGTAATATGTTAAAATGTTATTCGTTTCAGGTTTAAAGTTTCAAGAGGTTTCAGGTTCTTTTCTTAACCTCAAACATTCTTCAAACCTCAAACTAATACTCTTTTCTCATTTTCTCATCTTCTCATTTTCTCCCTTCCCTTTTATGGAATTTCGTCTCTTCCTGCATCCAATAAATGAAACCGGGCAAAACCGGTCGGATTTATTTGTTTAACCAAAATTACTAAAAAATGAGAACTTTATATCAAAACAAAAGGCAAACAAGAAATTGCATGATTCTTCTTGTAATTTTTATGATAACCGGATTATCTAATGCTTATTCCCAGCGTATAGTTACGCCCGGGATTCTGAATCCGGAAGAGAGAAACCAGTCACCCTATTTTTTTGTTCAAAGTGAAGATACTGAAACAGACCGGTTACCTCTGAAAAAAACTTCTGTAAATGTAAATATTGCAGGAATTATAGCTGATGTAGCCATTAACCAGGTTTACCAGAACACAGGGAAAAATACTCTTGAGGCAATTTATGTTTTTCCCGCTTCAACCAGGTCGGCAGTATATTCTATGAAGATGAAAATTGGTGAAAGGGAGATAGTTGCCGTTATACAGGAAAGGGGAAAAGCAAGGCGGAATTATGAAGCAGCTAAAGCCAACGGACAAACAGCATCACTGCTGGAACAGGAAAGACCCAATGTTTTTATGATGAGC
>JAGGXD010000243.1 GCA_021163295.1 Bacteroidales bacterium | reverse complement strand
GTGAATGTTCTTACAACTACGGTTTCGGAAATTTCTTCAACAACCTCCCAATTAAGTTCAAGTTCACAGGAAACTGCCACAGCAGTTAGTGAAACATCAACAACTATTGAGGAGGTGAAACAAACTGCCGAGTTAGCAAGTAAAAAGGCAAAAGATATTTCTGAAAACGCTAAGCGAACGATAGATGTTGCTAAAAATGATAAAAAGGCTGTTGAGGGAACATCCAGGGGAATAGAACGTATCAGTAATCAAATGAATTTGATTGCTTCAAGTATTATGAAACTAAGTGAACAGAGCCAGGCAATCGGGGAGATAACGGGTTCTATAAACGATCTGGCTGAACAGTCGAACCTTTTGGCAGTAAATGCATCTATTGAAGCAGTTAAAGCAGGTGAAGAAGGAAAAGGTTTTTCAGTGATTGCACAAGAGATCAGAAGCCTTGCAGAACAATCAAAGCAGGCAACTCAACAGGTAAAGGAAATTATTGCTGATATACAGAAAGCAACCAGTGCAGCCGTAATGGCAACAGAAGAAGGAAGTAAAGCTGTTGAGGCAGGGCAAAAACAATCTACTGAAGCAGGTAACGCGATTGAAACTCTTGCAGATGCAATTGATGAGGCAGCACAAGCTACTATACAGATTGGAACATCAGTACAACAACAGTTTATAGGTATCGAACAGGTAAATGAAGCTGCTAAAAATATTAGTACTGCAAGCACTCAAAATCTTGAAAGCACAAAACAATTGGAAACTGCTGCCCATAATCTGAACGAATTGGGACAAAATCTTAAGAAACTGGTGGAAATGTATAAGGTGTAAGGAATAATACAAAACATGAACAATAAACAAGAAGAATTTCAAAAACGACTTCTGGAAACTTTTAAAATTGAAGCTAACGAGCACGTAATGGCGATAACTTCAGGATTAGTAGAATTAGAGAAAGCAAAAGATATTGGGGAGCAGAAAAATATTATTGAGATCATTTACCGCGAAGCTCACAGTCTGAAAGGAGCAGCGCGTGCGGTTGATTTACGCAATATCGAAAATATCTGTATGTCTCTTGAATCTGTTTTTCAAAATTGGAAATCTAAAAAGACAGAACCACAACCGGAATCATTCAACAATCTTTTTATTGCTGTTGATCTTATCTCATTGATACTTTCAACTAAGGATACAGAAAATGAAAAAATATCAAGTGACATTTCAAAGGTTCTTGTACAATTGAAAGAAATAGAAGAATGTGATAATGATAGCGATGAAAAACAGGTTAGTCCTGAGACTGAATATGCTGAGTCTTCCCATCAGGAACCTGAACAACCTGTTAATGCAGAACCTGAGAAAAAAGGGACTCTAGGGAAAACAACAGAAACAGTGAGGATCTCAAAGGTAAAACTGGATTCTTTACTGATCCAGGCAGAAGAGATGTTGTCAGCAAAGCTGAAGTTAATACAGCATTCATCCGATCTGCAGGTTATTAATTCACTTATCCATGAGCTGGAAAAAGAATTTGAAAAGTATATCAGTGAAGAACAATCGTTCCTCAAATCCAATAAAAAAAGTCATGACCTGATAAAATTGATTGAAAATAATTTGTCAGGATTGATTAATGTTTCAGAACAGGACCAGAGAACAATAGGCAGAATGATTGATGCTTTGCTTACCGAAATGAGGCAGGTATTAATGCTTCCATTTTCATCGCTCCTTGGGGTATTTCCTAAGCTTACACGTGATATTGCAATTGAACAAGACAAAAAAATTGACCTGGTGATTACGGGTGCTGAGAATGAGATAGATAGGCGGATACTTGAAGAAATGAAAGATCCTCTGATTCATCTTATTAGAAACAGTATTGACCACGGTATTGAAAAACCCGAAAAGAGAGAAAAGAATAATAAACCTCCTTCGGGAAAGATCAATATTTCTGTTACTCAGTTACCCGGGAATAAAATTGAAATTCTTGTTGCTGATGATGGAAAGGGAATAGATATAAAACAGGTAAAAGAAAAAGCTGTGAAGCAGGGAATAATTTCCGAAGAAGAAAAGAATGAGCTTACAGAAAAAGAAGCAAAAACATTGATCTTTCATTCAGGGATTTCCACAAGCAGGATTATTACCGACATTTCCGGCAGAGGACTTGGACTGGCTATTGTAAGAGAAAAAGTTGAAAACCTCGGAGGCATTGCTAGGTTAGACACAGAACACGGAAAAGGTACAAGCTTTATAATAGAGCTCCCAATGACACTTGCAACATTCAGGGGTGTATTCATTAACATTTCGGAACAGCTTTTTGTAATACCAACAACAAATATTGAACGTACTCTGAGAATAAATCAGAACGACTTAAAAATGGTAGAAAACAAGCAGACTATTTCACTCAATGGGAAAGCCTTACCATATGTGCACCTTGCTGATATACTGGAACTGAAGCATAAAGACAAACATCAGTCAAATATTCTTCCGGTTCTGATCCTTAATGCGGGCAATGAGCGCATTGCTTTTGGTGTAGATCAGATTTTACAGGAGCAGGAAGTTTTGGTTAAAAACATGGGTTCGGTCCTTAAGCGTGTACGAAATATTGGTGGCGCTACAATATCGGGTACCGGTAAAGTTATTCCTATCCTGAATGTGTCTGATTTGCTCAAATCGGCTATCAGAGGTGTGCCTTCGGTAAAACCGGCTGGTAAGATTGGAAAGTTAAAGAAAGAAAAACAAAAGTCTGTAATTATTGCTGAAGATTCAATAACTTCAAGAATGTTGCTTAGAGATATTCTGGAAACTGCCGGGTTTCAGGTTAAAACTGCAGTGGATGGAGCGGAAGCACTTTCATTTCTGCGTGAAGGAGAATTTGATATACTTGTTTCTGATATTGATATGCCCAGAATGGACGGATTTGAACTTACAACAAAGGTAAGGGAGGATAAAAGATTAGCAGAGTTACCGGTTGTACTGGTAACGGCTCTCAAATCACGCGAAGACAGGGAGCGGGGAATGGAAGCAGGCGCCAATGCCTATATTGAAAAAGCCAGTTTCGACCCGCGAAATCTGCTTAATGTGGTAAAGCGGTTTGTTTGAAGTTTGAAGATGTTTGAAGTTTGAGGTTATGAGGTGCAGGAAGACTAATGACTAATTAACCAATTAACATTTAACATATAATACTAATATGGTTGAAAAGAAAAAAATAAAAGTCCTTCTTGTTGATGATTCCCCAACAGTACTGGACCTGTTAAAACAGATTCTTGATTCAGATCCGCAAATTGAGGTAATAGGGAAAGCATATACCGGAAAAAGAGCGCTTGAATTCATAAAGCATCAAAAACCGGATGTAATATCAATGGATATGGATATGCCTGAGATGAACGGGCTTGAAGCAACCCGCATTATAATGGAAACAGACCCGATTCCGATAATAATTGTATCGTCATCATGGTCACCATCTGAAGTTAATAATACATATAATGCAATGGATGCCGGAGCAGTTGCAATTTTGAGTAAACCCAGGGGGATCGGGCACCCCGATCATAACAGGATGGCTATTAACCTTATAAGACATGTAAAAGCTATGTCTGAGGTAAAACTTGTAAAAAGAATGTCTAAAATCAGGAAGGAAAAAACTG
Organism: Bacteroidales bacterium; assembly: GCA_021163295.1. Lineage (GTDB taxonomy): Bacteria > Bacteroidota > Bacteroidia > Bacteroidales > VadinHA17 > JADFUQ01. The sequence continues at coordinate 5,755 of JAGGXD010000243.1, read as the reverse complement.
ACTTGCCTCCTGTAAAGGTGGAACATAAAAGGGATGATATAAAAATCATTGCAATCGGTGGGTCTACAGGTGCCCTGCAGGTATTTAAGGAAATACTTATTCTCCTCCCGAAGAACCTGCCGGTTCCTGTTCTTATTGTACAGCATATTGCGAAAGGATTTCTGGATGGATTTGTGGGCTGGCTTGTTAAATTAACGGGACAACAGGTTCATGTGGCCGGTGATAAAGAAAAACCAATTCCGGGACATTTCTATGTTGCCCCTAACGGGTTACAGATGGGAATAAACGGATCGGGAAATATTGATCTGTCAAGTTCTGATCCCATGAACAATCTGTGTCCGTCGGTTTCGTGGCTCTTCAGGTCTGTGGCAGATAATTATGGAAAAAATGCCATTGGTGTATTACTTACCGGAATGGGCAAAGATGGTTCTTATGAACTAAAAATGATGAGCGATAAAGGTGCAATAACCATAGCCCAGGATGAAAAGAGTTCAGTTATTTTTGGGATGCCCGGGGAAGCTGTCAAACTGGGAGGAGCCAGGTATATTTTGCCACCGGAAAAGATTGCAGAGAAGATAAAACAATTGGTGGGGGCGAAGAAGTAAATAGTAAAGTTTAAAAGAACATAACATGGCTATAAAAACAAACAATAACCTGATTGTAATTGCAGAAGACAGCCCGACCCAGGCGGAACGACTTAGATACATTCTCGAAGAAGCCGGATACAAGGTGTTACATGGTAAAAATGGAAAGGAAGCTTTTTCCCTGGTAAAAAAGACCCCCCCTGTTCTGCTAATAAGTGATATAGTAATGCCGGTAATGGATGGGTATGAGTTATGCAAAAAGATCAAAACCGATACCAACCTTGAAAATATACCGGTTATGCTTTTAACCACACTTTCTGATCCTTCGGATATTATTAAAGGTCTTGAAAGCAAAGCAGATAATTTTATTACTAAACCATACAATGATAAAAACCTGCTTTCACGTGTTAGAAACATTATTATCAACCGGGAATTGCGGAAAGATCAGATAACCGAGATGGGACCGGAGATACTCTTTGCAGGAAAAAAACACCGTATTACCTCAGACCGGTTACAGATATTTGATCTCCTGATGTCTTTGTTCGAAAATTTCAGACAGAAAAATATTGAGTTGAACGAAACAAATAATAAACTGGTTGCTACACAAGAAGAACTTGAATATCTAAATATGAATCTTGAAAAAGAAGTAGAAACCCGTACTAAAAAGATAACCAGGTTGAATTCTTTATTGAAGACTATTCGTGATATTAATCAACTGATCGTCAAAGAGAAAGATCCTGTCAGATTGCTTCAAATTGCCTGTGCAAATCTCGTGAAAGTACGTAATTACAGCCAAGCATGGATCATGAAACTGGATGAGAAAGGCAAAGTAGCATTCGCAGTTCATTATGGTCTGGGCAACGAATTTCAAGCTCTGGAAAAGGATCTCAAAAATGGCAGATGGCCGGTTTGTTGTCAAAAAGCCATGAAACAATCAGAGATTGTGATAACGAAATCTCTGCAAACAGAATGCAATGACTGTCCACTTGTTAAAGCGAAGTATGATATGGGATCTCTGGCAATTCAGATCCGGCATGGAAACAGAACATATGGTATCCTGGTAATAAACATCCCGTCAAAATACTTAATTATTGAAGAAGAACATAACCTATTATATGAAGTAGCAGGAGATCTTGGTTTTGCTCTCTCTGACATAGAACTGATAGAAGAACACAAGAAAGCAAATATTGAATTACAAAAACGAACCCACGATCTGAATGAACGGGTTAAAGACCTGAATTGTCTTTATAGCATTGATGAGATAACAATTGTGCCGGGTATTACATTCGAAGAGGTATTCAGGGAAACAGTGGATATAACCCGAAAAAGCTGGGAATATCCAGGGATAACCGGCGTTAAAATAACGCATGGTAAAGATGGTTATAAAACCGGGAATTTTGAAAAGACAAAATGGATGCTGAAAACTGACCTGGTAGTTGATGATAAAATAACAGGTAAGATTGAAGTTTGTTACCTTGAGAAAAAGCCGGATCACGGGCCTTTCCTGGAAGAAGAAATTCATCTTCTTCAGAGAATTGCAAATAGTCTGGTGAATTATATCAAACGGCAAGAGACTAAAAAGGAACTTGTTAAGGCTAAAGAAAAAGCAGAAGAATCTGACAGGCTCAAATCTTCTTTTCTTTCAAATATGTCACATGAGATAAGAACCCCATTGAACGCGATTGTGGGTTTCAGCGATATGTTAGGAAATGATGATATTGATGATGAGGAGAAAGTGAGATTTGTTCCCATTATCCAGGAAAATACAAATCAGCTATTACATCTTATTGATGATATCCTTGACCTTTCAAAAATGGAATCTGATCAATTAAAGATATTTAAAAAAGAATGCAGGGTTGATAAGGTGCTGAAATATATGGTTGATGTATTCAACAATCAAAAAACCAAAATTGGGAGAGAAATAGATATCCGTTTAAAAACTGAGAAGCAGATAGAAGGATTAACAATTAATACTGATACAGTGAGATTGCAACAGGTGCTTACCAATTTGATAGGTAATGCCCTGAAATTTACTGTATTGGGTTATATAGAAATTGGCTGTACTGTACAAACCAAAAAAGACGGGAAAAATGATGGGTTCATTCAGTTTTGGGTTAAAGATACCGGAATAGGAATATCTGAAAAAGAACAAAAGATAATCTTTGACAGGTTCACAAAAATTGAAGATGATAAAACCAAATTATACAGGGGTACGGGTCTGGGGTTGGCTATATCAAAAAAACTTGTAAATATGTTAGGTGGAGAAATGTGGGTTGAATCATCTCCGGACAAAGGTTCTACTTTTTATTTTACTATACCGGCAGATGAAGTTGAAAAACCGGAAACCAAAACCAAACCTTCAAAAAAGGTGCAGGATACGGTTGGATCATATAATTGGTCTGATAAATCAATTCTTGTTGCTGAGGATGAAGAAAGTAATTTCAAACTTATTGAGGTTATTCTACAGAGGACGAAAATAAAGATTACACATGTTATTAACGGTGAAGAGGCAGTTGAAGCCTGTAAATCAAACAGCTTTGATCTTGTTCTTATGGATATAAAAATGCCGAAGATGGATGGAGTTACAGCTACAAAAATGATAAAGAACATAAGGAAAGATTTACCGGTTATAGCCGTAACAGCTTATGCCAGGGAAGAAGAAAAGGAAGAATTATACCTGGCAGGTTGTAATGATATTGTAGTAAAACCGGTTAATATGGAAGAATTATTTACAATAATCAGGAAATATTTAAATAAAACCCGGTAACCAGTAACCAGTAACCAGTAACCAGTAACCAGTAACCAATGAGCACAAACAATAAAAATAGAAACCTGATTGTAATTGCCGAAGATAGCCGGACGCAGGCGGAAAAGCTGAAATTCCTTCTTAATGGTTTCGGATATGAGGTTGCTCACGGAATAAATGGAAAGGAGGCATTTAACCTGGCGAAAAAGTATTTGCCAATAATGATAATTACCGATATTATAATGCCTGAAATGAATGGGTATGAGTTATGTAGAAAAATTAAAGCTGATGAAAAACTCAGACAAATTCCGGTTGTTCTTCTTACTTTACTTAAAGATTCAACAGATATTTTAAATAGTCTGGAGTGCGGAGCAGATAACTATATTATGAAACCATATGATGAAAAGTATTTGTTAACACATTTACAATCAATAATAGCCAACAAGCACATCCTGAAAGAAGATCAATTGAAGACTACGATTGATATCTCGTTTAGTAACAAAGAATACTCAATTAGCTTAACACGGTTACAGATACTGGGCATGTTACTTTCAACATACCAGGGAGCTGTAAGAAAAACCAGAGAACTCATTAGTACTCAGGAAGAACTGAATACTCTAAATAATACTCTTGAACAGAAAATTAAAGAAAAAACCAGAGATCTCCTGATAGAGGTTGATGCCCAAAAACAAATTGAAGAGGCAATAAAAGAATCGGAGTTTAAGTACCGGAACCTGATTGAAAATGCTCTTGTTGGAGTATTCAGCACTACGGTAGAAGGTGAGTTTACTTTTGTGAATGAAGCGTTAGTAAATATGCTTGAGTATCCATCTATGCTTGAATTTATACCACGTAATATTCAATCTCTGTTTACCAATAAGAAAGTTTATATAACTTTTATTGATGAATTGAAGAAAAATCATCAGGTAAGAAATTTTGAAGCAGAATTTACTTCAGGAACCGGGAAGGAAATAATTGTGATTATCAATGCTCAGTTGAAAGGGAAAACACTTTCAGGTATGATTGCTGATATCACCGATCGTAAAGAAGACGAAGAAAAGGAAAGAAAATACAGGGAGAGGTTGTTTACAGCAAAAGAAAAAGCAGAAGAATCTTACAGGCTAAAATCAACCTTCTTGCAAAATATGTCCCACGAGATCAGAACCCCCATTAATGTAATAACCGGATTCGCAGGGTTGATTGCCGATCATGATTTACCCAATGAACAGAAAAAGGAATTTATCAATAATATCTCAAAAAGTTCTGTAAACCTGTTAAACATAATAGATAATATCCTGCTTATTGCAAAGCTTGAGGCAAAGAAAATAAAAATAATTTCTGAAAAATGTTTCCTGAACAGAACACTTACCGATATTTATACCTCTTTTCATAAAGAGAAAAACAAAAAAGGTAAAGAAAGTATTGAATTCAAACTAAAAACAGCCAATAAGGATAAGGATCTCGCTGTTCTGACTGATCCTTTCAGGCTTAAGCAGATTATTTCAAATCTTCTAAATAATGCTTTTAAATTTACGCACCGGGGATCAATTGAATTTGGCTATAACTTTGCATCAGATCGGGGAAAAGATAAAAATGGAAAAGAAATAGAGTTTTACGTGAAAGATACAGGTATTGGACTTTCAGAAGATCAAAAAAAATACATTTTTGAAAGGTTCAGAAAAGTTGAAAATGAAAAAGTAAAAATTTATGAAGGGACCGGGTTAGGATTGGCTATATCAAAAAAAATAGTATCGCTGCTTGATGGAGATATATGGGTTGAATCAGAAATAGGCAAAGGGTCAACATTCTACTTCACAATCCCGCTCCAGGTGTTCGAAAAACCGTTTAAGGAAATAATAAAGAAAATTGCTCCTACTGAACGAATTTCAATTAATGGTAGGAAAATACTTATTGCTGAAGATAATGAATTGAATTATCTGCTTCTAAAAGCCATATTAACTGGGGCAGGGGCTGAAATTCTCTGGGCAAAGGATGGTGTTGAAGCAGTAGAATGTTGTGTGGAAAATGATGATATTGAAGTTGTGCTTATGGATATTCGTATGCCTAATATGGATGGTTACCAGGCGACCAAAGAAATAAAAAAAATAAGAAAAAGTCTGCCGGTTATCGCCGTTACTGCTTATTCAATGAATGATGAACAAATAAAAAGTCAGGAATTAGAATTTGACGATTTTTTAACAAAGCCGGTAAAACCGGACATGTTAATGGATACTATAAGTAAGCAATTGAGGAAGAAGATGGAAGAAGTATGAAGGCAGAAGGTTGAAGGTGGAGATGAAGCGAAGTTTAACGAAATGTCAAGAAAGATTGCTTCGCTCCGCTCGCAATGACAAGGTATTTACCACACATGGAAGTTGGAGATGAGGGGGCGAAGAGGTGTACTAACTCGTAACTCGTAACATAT
>JAGGXD010000271.1 GCA_021163295.1 Bacteroidales bacterium | reverse complement strand
GTCTTTGAGTTTGTAAGAAGGATTCCGATCTCAGGGGGCTTTTACCTCCGAGTTATGCCTTTTTGGTTATTGAAATGTTTGATTGAGAAAGTCAATAAAACAAGACCTGCAGTAATCTATCTTCATCCATGGGAGATATATCCGTTGATGCCACGGTTGAAACTCCCTGCATCATCGAGATTCATAACATATCACGGGATCGAATCGACACGGGAGAAGCTAGGGGGGTTGCTCAGGAATTTCAGTTTCGTGCCTGCGCGGGAGGTGCTTGGACTGTGAAGTTCGACCTGCATATCCACTCGAAATATTCCTATGACTCGTTCTTGAGCCCGGAGAGGGTAATAAGGATTGCAAGGAAGAAAGGTCTTGATGGAATTGCAGTAACCGACCATAATACAATAAAAGGGGGAGTTGAGACATCAGATATCAATAAAGGAGACGATTTCATCGTGATTGTTGGTTCGGAGATGAGAACTGAGTATGGGGATATCATAGGGTTGTTTTTGAACGAAGAGATCAGGTCACAGATATTCATGGAGGTTGTTGAGGAGATCAGGGACCAGGATGGGCTGGTTGTACTGGCACACCCGTTCAGGAAAGGAATTTTTCCGACAGATTTATTAAAATATATTGATCTGATTGAGGGATTCAACGCACGATCTCCAGAGGGTTTGAACAGAAAGGCAGAAGAACTCGCAGGGAGCCATGGGATGTCAATGATTGCTGGAAGCGATGCGCACCTCTGGTTTGAGATAGGCAGAGGAAGAACCATTGTGAACAGCGAAGTGAGAGAAGCATTGAAGAATGGGAAAACGAAGATAGAAGGGAAAGAATCGGGTTATTATCTGGTTCATGGATCGAGTGTAGGGATAGAGAAATTGAAGGAGATAATGGCAGGGTGAAAGAGAATGACGTATCCGTTCGTTTCAATAATAATTCCAACAAAAAATAATGAAAATACAATAGAAAACTGCATGAAGTCATTGATCAATTTGGATTATCCTGAAGAGTGTTATGAAATAATCGTTGTGGATGGACATTCCACAGATAAAACAGTGGAGATATCAAGGAAGTACGGTGCAAAAGTATTTTATGAAGAAGGCGGGACGAGAGCTTCTGCCTGCAATGTAGGGATTGCGCAGGTTCATGGAGATTATGTTGCTTTTACCGATGCAGACTGTGTTGTTGACAGAAAATGGCTGAGAAACTCCTTTAAATATTTCAATGATGGTTATGTGGCAGGTGTGGGCGGTCCAAATATTGTGCCAGATGATGCTGTTCCTTTTTGTAAAGCGATCGATTTTGTTATCTCCCATTCAATCTTTTCTGCAGATGCAACGTATGCAAAAAAACTTGGAACTCCATCAGAAGTCGAAAGTATTGCCGGTTGTAATTCTATTTATCGAACAAAAGTATTAAAAGAAGTTTTTCCAATTGATGAAACCACGACAGCAGAGGATACTCTTCTGAATCATAGGATAAGGATGATGGGTTTACGATTGATCGATGCACCAGATATATTTGTGTGGCATTATAGACATTGGGATACTCCAGAATTGTTTTTGAAGCGAATGATATCTTATTCAAAGGGCAGAGTGCAGGTTGGGAGATTATATAAAGAAATGGTCAAACCATTGCACAAATTAGTCGGATTCAGTCTACCTGTTATATTTTTAATGATAATTATATTGTATTCCATTAATAAGTTAGTTTTCTTGTCAGTAATTGGTATAGGCATATCTTTCTTGATATTTTTCTCAATCAAATGTCTTTATGAGACCGGATCATTGAATGTATCTATTCGAGTTCCAGTGGTCATAATAATTGAGTGGATAGGATGGTCGATTGGATATATGGAAGAGGCGCTTTTGGGTGGGAAGAGAAGATACCTTATGTTCAAAAATAAAAAAGCATAACCATAATAAATTATGGCGATTCTTGGTGATGATATGACAATCAAAAAAATATTAGTTACAGGAAGCAGCGGTACCATTGGCACAAGATTATGTGAAAAATTATTAGAAGAAAACTATGAAATAGTTGGTGTAGATTTGAAGTCAAATAGATGGAATGAGAGACTCAATGAATCAACCATAATCGGAGATTTACGCAACAAACAAACATTAGAAAATTTACCAAAAGATATTGACCTGGTGATTCACTTGGCAGCAAATGCCAGAGTTTATAATTTGGTAATAGATCCAGGCTTAGCAAGAGATAATTTCGAAATTTTATTTAATACTATAGAATTTTGTAGGAAAAATGACATAAAAAGATTTATTTTTGCTTCAAGCAGGGAGGTATATGGAAATTCAAAGCAGATAGTTCATTCAGAAAACGATGTTTATGTCAGAAACTGTGAAAGTCCGTACACGGCTTCTAAGATTGGAGGAGAGGCTTTGGTTCATGCTTATCATCGATGTTATGGTATAAATTTTATTATTATAAGATTTTCAAATGTTTACGGAATGTACGACGACAGCGATAGGGTCATCCCATTGTTTATCAAATTAACAAAAGAAAATAAAGATTTGGTCGTTTATGATGGGGAAAAAATGTTAGATTTTACCTATATTGATGATGCGATTTCTGGAATTCTGAAATGCATGGAAAATTTCGATCAAGTGAAAAATGATGTGTTTAACATTGCTTCTGGCGAAGCCCTCTCATTTATAGAAGTAGCGCAATTGATCCAACAATACATGGATAACAAAAATAAAATCGCAATCAAAGAAAACAGAACAGGCGAAGTTGTAAAATTCATTGCTAATATTTCAAAAGCAAAGAAAAAATTAGGCTATGAACCAAAAACAACAATTACTGGAGGAATTGAAAAATCTATCAAATGGTACATGAAAAGGGTGCGCGATGGATAAAGAAGATGTTTTAATTCTCGGTGCAGGTCCTGCGGGGATGGCGGCAGCATTTGAGTTGTGCAAAGCAGACAAATCTTTTACGGTTATCGAAAAAAATGATACGGTCGGTGGATTGGCAAGAACCTTTCAATATGGTGAATTTAGAACAGATACAGGTCCGCATAGATTTTTTAGCCAAAATAAATACTTGTATGACTTTATAGAAGATTTGCTTGGAGAAAGGTGGATAAAAGTTGATAGGTTGACAAGATTTTATATTAACGGCAAATTCTTTCTTTACCCAGTTGAATTGAAAAATGCTATATCCAATGTTGGTTTCTACAGAGCGTTTAGAATTTTATTCGACTACCTATCACAAAGACTCAAGAAAATTTTTGCGAATCGAGACTCAGTTTCTTTTGAAGAACAAGTCGTCTCAGACTTTGGCAGAGCATTAGCTGAACTTAACATGCTTAACTACACAGAAAAAATTTGGGGATTGCCCTGTTATGAGATTTCTCCAGATTGGTCAAAACAGAGAATAAAAGGGCTTTCTTTAAAGGAAGTGATTAAAAAGGCTCTTATAAAGTCTAAAGGAGGACCAAAAACCTTAGTTGAGCAGTTTTATTATCCTGATTCAGGCACGGTTTTGATCTACGAAAAGATTAAAGAAAGAATTTTAAGTGGAGGTGGTGCTATCAGACTAAACAGATATCCAGTCAGGATCATTCATGATGATGGCGGAATAACGGGAGTGGTCATTGATGCCGAGGGCAATAATAACATCATAAAACCAGAATATGTTATTTCTTCCATCCCTATCACGGAATTTGTTGATCTATTGAAGCCAGAAGCGCCAGCTGATGTCTTGCAAGCTGCTAAAAATCTAAAATTCCGGTCTCATGTCTCTCTTTTTATAACACTTGATAAACCCTCTGTGTTTCCGGACCAATGGATTTATTTTCCAGATAAGGGGATTCCTTTTGGAAGAATAATGGAACCGAAAAATTTCAGCAAGAAAATGTCTCCGTTGGATAAAACTTCTCTGCTTATTGAATTTTTTTGCTGGGAAAGTGATGAGATCTGGAATGCCAGCAAAGAGGAATTGTTTGAGTTGAGTATAGAATGGTTGGAAAAGCTCGGTTTTGTTGAGAGAAGAAATGTTATCGACTGTTTCATTCACAGGGAGAGGTATGCTTATCCTGTTTATGATTTGAAATACAGGGAGAATTTAGGCAAACTTGAGGAATATTTGCGGCACTTTGAAAATCTATCGCTGGTCGGCAGAGCGGGGTGTTTTAAATACAATAACCAGGACCACGCTTTGGAGATGGGAATATTGGCGGCAAGAAATATCATAGAGGGAAAAAGATATAATATTGAGGAAGTAGGGGTGGAGCAAGAGTATTTTGAGAGGGGTTATGTGAAGTGAAGAAGATAATGGACACTGCGAAAACGAAAATATGGGCATATCGCATGATCGCTTTTGTCATAGGGATTGGAGTGCTGGCGGCGTTGGTTTATCACGCAGGATTTGAGCGATTTTTGAATATTATCCTTCAAGCGTCTCCTTATTGGCTCGCGGCATCAGCGATAATCTACGCATCTTCCTGGATATTCAGGACGCTAAGACTAAAACAATTTACAATGCATGCAGGAAAAAGTATTAAAATATTTGATTTATTCAAATTACACATCTCTGGATATGCGATAAATGTGATTTTACCTGCGAAGTTGGGGGATGCTGCAACTGTTGGATATCTGAAGATGAGGGGGATAAGTATTGGAAGGTCTGCCGCAATCGTTCTTCAAACAAGAATATTGGATGTTTTTGCTCTTATCCTGCTTTCAATACCTGCTTTCATCTCATTCTTTCAAAAAGGTGCTCCTGAATGGATAAGCACAATAATATTCTTCTGTATAATCCTCGTAACAGTTCCGATTGTTGTCGTAATTTTGGACAAGAACAAAAGAATTTCGAATGTTTTGAAGAAATCGGGGGATGAATTGAGCCATAAATTTTTGAAGTTGGCGATTGAGAAGATGAAGGATGCTTACGAGGGATACCATGAGATGATGTCAGACAAAAAGTTGTTTTTCTCCTCTATTTTTCTGTCTTTGATGATCTGGCTATTTGATGGCCTGGCGTGTTATGTGGTTTCTATTGCGGTTGGTGTGCAAATTCCGGTCATCGCTGTCGTTCTTGCGGTTTCAATGGGCAATGTTGGAAAGAGCGCTCCTGTTACGCCTGGGTCTATTGGCATATATGAAAGCATTTTGGCGGCTGTTTTGGTGTTGTTCGGCATACCATTTGATGCTGCTGTTGTGATTGCGATACTGGATCACGCCATTAAAAATTTGTTTACGCTCGTTGTAGGTTTGCCTGCGACAATGGGTATTGGAATGGCTGTTTCGAGTTGTTAAACAAAAGAAGCTATAAATAGAAGGGCGATGTGAACAAATCAAGCATGATACGTTTAGATAGAGCATATTGGATCCACATCATCATATTCGTTGTAGCACTCGTTACTCACCTCTCCATCGATTACACACTCGCGGATTGGGATGACTACAATTATTTCTTTGGAGCGATCAGCATACTTAAGGATCATACATATCTGATCGATGGAATTCCTGCACAATTTCCTATGGGTTATCCCCTGCTTATCGTTCCGTTCATCTATCTCTTTGGAACAGGTGTGCAATCGGCGGTTTATCCCTGCGCAATCCTTGGAGCGCTGAGCGCAGTGATACTCTACGAGTTCACCAGATACCTGCTTGATAAGCGGGCTGCATTGTTCGCTTCATTGTTCCTGATATTTTCATGCCATTGGCAGATGAGCTCGACCGTGATGTCGGATGTGCCAGCTCTCTTCTTCATGCTTCTGAGTATCTTTGCAACGGTAAAATATATACGGACTGAAAAACCATTTTTTATCTATCTGTTCTATCTTACTGTGGGTTTTGCTTGCCTGATCCGATATACAAGTGCAATAGTCTTTGTTGTTCTGGGATTGTACATCGTTCTATCCAATAAAACACATCTGCTCAGGCAAAAGGAAATATGGTTGGGTACACCACTATTTTTTGTGGTCTTATTCCCACAGATGGTATATAACAATATCTATTTTGGAAATCCATTCACAACAGGATATCATGGACAACCGCTGTTTAGTTTAGAATACTTCTTTACTTCGGGAGAACACCGTCCCGCATTCCAGATAATTCCCTACATAAACTGTTGTGTAGCCGGATTTGGGACCCCAATATTTCCATTTTTTCTGTATGGTATATGGGACTGGATAAAACAGAGAAAACGTGAGGAGTTCTCGTTAATCCTCCCGTGGATAGTTGTACCTCTTGTTATCTTTTCTTTCTATTTTTGGCTTTTTTATAGATACATAATTCTCATGCTTCCAGCATTGTTAATTCTCTCCGGGCACGGTTTCTCCATGATGTGCGATGCATCGATCATAAAAAGAAAAAGAATCAGAAGAATTCTAATCGTCTCGCTTGTTGTAATTTTGTTGATCCCAACAGCGATATTCCGGTTCGATAGAATTCAGGAGGAGAAATCTCGTACACAGTGCCAGAAGGAAACATTTACCTGGATACACAAAAATTCTGGCAGCAATGATATCATCATATCATATCCTGAACCGTCATATCAGTATTACTCTCAACTAAAAGTGTATTCACCTCAAACACCACATAATGAATTGGAGAGATTGATATCCACACATAATAACACATATTTTGTAATTTGTAACGCATGGGATCCAGATTTTAGCCGGCATACGAAACAATGGTTGAATGAAACGTATGGTTTAATTCAGCTGAAAACATTTGAAAGTGATCCAAAACTTTCTTTAACCTCTAAATCGTTGCATAATCTTGAATGTGAAGTTGGCATGCCTTCTTCACTACCAACAGATCGTTGGGATGTTTATTTAATTGTTAAATGACCTTAAACCGTTATGTCAAATTAGGTTACCACCACGTCATTGTTCTTATGTTTTTCAGATAGGTTCTAAACATATTTAATTCAGAAAATCACATACGAAATCTTATATGGGCACAGACAAGATGATGAGGCACCAATGTTGGATAAAATACCAGACCACTATAATATTCGAGGATCGATTGCATGTTAAAAGGACTCATAATCTCGATGCGGCCGTGGCAATGGTATAAGAACCTGATTTTATTTGCCGGCATCGTCTTCTCTATGAACCTCATGGATCTTGAATTGTGGTTTACTGCAATCTCGGCATTTGTTCTCTTTTGCATACTCTCCGGAAGCGAATATATTATCAATGATATCATAGATCTTAAAAAGGATAGAGTGCACCCTGTTAAACGTAACAGACCGATTGCGTCTGGTGAGTTAAAAATACCCCCTGCTTTGTTATTTGCAGTTCTGTTGATTGTTTGTGCAGGGGTTGGCTCATGGCTGATAAATATACGGTTTTTTGCTGTTTCAATAATATATTTTTTCTTAATAATACTATATTCATTAATATTTAAGTATATTATTGTTGTTGACGTGTTAATCGTCTCTATCAGCTTCGTCATCAGGGCAGTTGCAGGATGTGTGGCAATTGATGTTTTTATTTCACCATGGCTCATCATCTGTACTTTTTTGCTTGCTTTATTTCTGGCACTCGGAAAGAGACAGCATGAGTTGATGTTACTGGGCGATGAAGCAAAAAATCATCGTAAAATTCTTGGGGGGTATACTACCAGGATGCTGGACCAGATGGTCAGTATAACAACTGGCGCGTTGATTACATCATATTCGATGTATACATTTCTTGTCAATGATTATTATATGATGTTCACGATTCCATTTGTGGTTTATGGCATTTTCAGGTATCTGTTTCTGATTCATGTGAGAAATGTTGGGGGAGAGCCAGAAATGCTATTTAAGGATAAGGGGATGCTGGTTTGTATGCTTTTATGGGGTGTTCTGGTAGTTGGGGTACTTTATGGTGTTTTTGATATTGCCATGAGGTTTGTAAGAGAGATCGGATGAAAATAAAGAATTATTTAGTACGGATAAAAAATTTATTGTGTATGGATTTGTTGGACGAGCGGAACGTTTTGCTTTCTATATTTGGAATCGCTTTGATTGTACGGTTACTTTATGTCATCATTTTTCCAACCGTGATTTTATGTGATGCAAAAGCTTATGACACTATGGCGATTGGGCTTATAGAAGGAATGGGATATGGAGGTGGTACAAGCTCGTATTGGCCGCCTGGACAGCCTTTCGTTCTCGCAGCCATATATGCCGTTTTTGGATACAACCCACAAATGGCATGTATATTTCAAGCATTGATCAGTTCACTTACATGCATTGTGATCTATCATATTGGAAAAACTACATTTAACAGGAAGATAGGAATGATATCTGGGTTTATTGCAGCTATTTACCCGACCTTCATCATATTTTGTGGTGATCTACGCAGTGAAACATTATTCATCTTTTTATCCAGTTTATCAGTGTTATATTTGCTAAAAATTCACGAAGATCCATCTGTTAAGAGCATATTAATCGCCGGAGTCTCATTTGGCATGGCAATGCTCGTCAGACCTGCTATCATGGGACTAATCCCCTTGCTTCTCATCTGGATGTCATTCTCTTCTAAAGACAGAAAGAAAAATTTAATGAAATTTATGGCTGTCTGTGTCATTCTGATGGCTGTTATATCTCCCTGGATGATGAGGAATTATAATGTGCATCATGGATTCGTTCTCGTGAGTACGAATGGCGGTGTTAATCTCTGGCTTGGAAATAATGCCGATGCAACCGGGATGGCATGTAATTATTTGAAAAATGAGACAATGCTATGGACAATCTGGAATATGACTGACGACGAGATAAAAAGAGACAAATTATTCTATAAAAAAGGTTTTGAATTCATCAGGGAAAATCCCATCGAGGTTTTATGGTTGGATCTAAAAAAATTTGCTTATTTCTGGGGGTTCCCGTTTCATTTTTTCGGCAATTATTTGAACGATCTGTTCATCAACCCAATTCCAAAATGGTTATTTATAGTGTTGGCACCGTTAACGATTCTTCCTTATATAATCTTGTTACCGCTTGCCATCTTTGGAATCACATTTCATCAAACATGGGATAAAAATACATATCTGTTGATGCTGTTAATATCTTATTATACGGTTATACATTCGATCATACTCGCTGAAACCAGATATCATCTACAGGTCGTGCCTTACCTGATTATTTTTGCTGTCTATGGGATCTCTTTGATGAACAAAGTCCGATCTGAAATTAGATTGGAAGATCCAAAGACAAAAAGAAAGATAGTTAAATTTTTCTTATTGATCGCATTCTTAATTGTGATCTGGTGCTATTCAACCTGTTATTGGTCCGATAGAATCATGCTTTTCATCAAAAAATTCTAAAGTGGTCAGTACTATGCATCCAAAACTATACGATATACTTCGCTCGATGATATGCCCATTTGACAGAATAATCCAGAGCATTCCTGAAAGAGACGGAGAACTTTTGGATATCGGAAGTGGCTACGGAACTTTTTGTTTTATTTTATCCAAAAAAAGACCAGGAATGAAGATAATTGGGGTAGAAATGGACAAAAAAAGAGTCAATATCGCAAACAGCAGAATTATAGATAGCCAAAATCTGGAATTTATCTGTGATGACATCCTGAACCTGTCTACCAGCAAGAGATTCGATGTTATAACCTGTGTAGATCTGATACATCACATCCCCATGGAAGATCATCTTTTCGTATTTAGGAAAATAAACGAACTTCTAAAAGATAACGGACTACTGATTGTAAAAGACATGGATGACAAACCGTTTTACAAATATTTATGGAATTGTATGCACGATCTCCTCATGGCAAGACGTATGACAACGTATTATATTCCAAAAAGAGATATGGTAAAGATATTGGGGGGGAACGGCTTTGTGATCGAGTATGCCAAGGACATACCAAACTTTTTATATGCACATTATCTTGTTGTATGCAAAAGGAGCGTTTTAAAGATAAAATGAGATACGACCTGCACATCCACTCAAAATATTCAACCGACGGCGTTCTCGATCCGGAAAAAATTGTAAAAATCGCGATTAAGCGAGAGCTGAACGGAATCGCAATCACAGACCACAACACAATAAAGGGAGGAATAAAAACAAAGAAATACGAAAGAGTGGATTTTCAGATCGTAGTTGGCTCAGAAATAATGACAGAATGTGGTGAGATAATTGGTCTTTTCCTCACAGAAGAGATCAAATCAAGGGAAGTTCAGGATGTTATTTCTGAAATCAGAGATCAGAATGGTATTATTGTAATACCACATCCATTCGATGAACTGAGGCGTTCTGCAGCTCACCCGAAAGAGGAAGATGTAAAATTTATCGACTGCATCGAGGGATTTAATTCAAGATGTATTTACAAAAAATACAATAATAAAGCAGTTGAATTTGCGATGAAACATAATTTGACGGTTACTGCTGGAAGCGATGCTCATTTTTCAAAAGAAATCGGAAATGCAGGTATAATCACAGAAACAGAAGACATTAGAGAATCGCTTATCAAAAACGATATTAAGATATTCGGGAAGAGGTCACCGCTTGTAAATCATGTCGGGACAAAGATGCTGAAATATTTAAAAAGCATCAGCGCCAGACCATCGCCTTCCACAACAAACCAGTCATCTCGTCGATCCTGAAAAGATCCATCTCTACACGATAAGAAAACTGGATTTATTATGGGGACTGATTTACCAGGATGCGTCACAGAAGATGTTATGAGAGCTCTAGAATCTCCAGAATGATCACAAAGCGATAGAAGAGGAATATACGTACAAATCTGCTGTTGAACAATATGGAACGATATTAGCGACTATTTAAGGAGTTTGGGTAGGATTGAAGTCTGGATATAATGGGTGGCTCGCCATATCAGTAATTCTCATAGCGAATTTATCAATATTTTTCGATATACCTATCTTAAGGGAGATATCTGGATTTCTTTTTCTCCTCATTTTACCGGGTTTGTTGATTCTGCAAATATTAAAACTGAATGAGATGGGGATTGTGGAAAAGGTTCTATTACTGGTGGGATTGAGCATCGCGTTTTTGATGTTTTTTGGATTGTTGTTAAATAATGTGTTGCTCAGTATAGGCTTCGGAACACCATTGTCAACAGTTTCTCTCTTAATCTCGTTTAACAGTGCATATATTATATTATTGACTGTTGGGCAAAAGGTGAATGGGGATCCGCTATTCACTCTTCCAGATTTAAGCAGATCTGAAAAGGTATTTTTGATCATCCCTGCATTCTTTCCAGTGCTGAGCATATCCGGAACGTACATTATGAATACGCTAGATAATAATATTGTTTTGGTGTTTATGCTGATTTTAATTCCATCTTATGTAGTTTATATCTCTCTTTCCGATCAGAAATTTCCGGAGAGATTGTATTCTGTTGTGATCTATCTGATTAGCATATCGCTTCTGTTGATGCCCCTGTTGAGGTTCCCTCACATCCATGGGGGTGATGTGAACATAGCATATTATATATTTCAGATGACATTAAATAACTTACACTGGAGCATAATTGAACACGGTCTGCTGGATGCTTGTCTGAGCATCTCGCTGTTACCGTCGATATTTCAATCTATCATAGGTGCAGATGCGCAGGAGTGCGTCTTCAAATGTGTTTATGTATCGATATGTTCCTTCACCCCGTTGGCGATATATGCAATATCAAAGAAATATATCGGTGATCTGTATGCATTTCTGGCTTCTTTCTTCTATCTTTCGCAACCAATTTGTCTGGGTGCAGTAGAATTTGCGCGTACAAATATCGCAATTTTTTTCGTTGCTCTGGCGGTTATGACCCTCTCCTGTGACAAAATCGACCCGTTGAAACAAAGAATCTTATTTATCATTTTTATATCGTCTGTGGTGGTATCACATTATTCAAGTGCATATATATTTTTCTTTATGATATTTTTCAGTTGGCTCATGGCAAAGACATTTTCGAGAAGATATACATTTAAAAGAAATATAAGTTTGAGAACTGTTCTATTCTTGTTTGTTGTAATCTTTATTTGGTATGCCCAGCTAACAGATGCTGCATTTAACGTCGGTGTGACGTTCATCAAGGACACACTTTTAAATCTAAACAATTTTTTCATCGAAGAATCAAGAACAGGGGATATTAAGCGGTTATTTGGTCAGGAACTCAGGTATCCTCTACTGGATAAAGCCAATGCCATTATTACATGGTGCACATTTGTCCTCATAGGTATTGGAGTTCTCACAGTGGTCAAGAGGTATCAGGAAATGGTAGATATATCAAATATAAACATTGGAAAACCGGATTTTTTGAAAACAAAATTTGATGTGGAATATTCAACGATGACGCTGGTGTCCTCCGGGCTATTAGTAGCTATGGTTGCACTTCCATATCTTTCAATAGGATATGACATTTATAGGCTATATTCTCTTGTACTGGTTATCTTATCTGTTTTTTTCGTTATAGGCGGTATATCATTATCAAAATACCTCAAGTTGAAACCATATTTAATTATATTGCTGATATTGATACCCTATTTCATGTTTGTTACGCATGTGGCATATCAAATCTTCGGAGCCCCGGTTTCGATCAATTTAAATTCGGAGGGGGTATCCTATGATCGCGAATATGTTCATGACTCGGAAAGTTGTGCTGCGAAATGGTTGGCGATGAACAGTGAAAAAAACTCGGTAATTAGCGTTGCAGACATATCCGGAAGACTTAGATTGATAAGTCAGGGCAAAATCCCGCCAAAACGAACTGAGGACTACTCATTTCCCAGACACGGAGAACTCCAGGCATATATTTATCTATACTATAATAATGTTGTCAAAGATAAATTAGTGGTTAACGGCACAACATGCAACATGAGCGAGTATTCGGATATGTTTATTGGAAAGGGTAAAATCTATGACAGCGGTAATTCAGAAATATACAAAACATAATGAGATCATCACCTTCCCTCTTTTGATATGAGATCGTCTATCAGTTTACGATCTTCCTCATCAAATCCGCCTATCAGGCAAAGCACCACCGCATACAGAACCGCTGCTGATATGATGAGCACAGCCAATCCGATCTCACCGCAAAAATGGATGAACATGACCATAGCAGAGCAGGCAATCAGCGGTCTCGCAATGATTTTGTGAAGAGATAACCTGTATAGATATTTTGAAACAAAATAGAAATACAGCATAAAAAGAACGATCTCGGTGATTATGGTGGCGATACCTGCTCCGATATAACTGAAAGAGGGAATCAGAATTAAGTTCAGGATGATATTCAGCAGGGCACATCCTCCAACAATGGCAGCCATTTGATTTTGCTTATTCATAGAAACAAGCATGAAATCAATAGGCATGCATATAAAAATGAGGAGTGTATCCCATGCCAGTATCTGGAGAGCGATCACCGAATGAACGAATTGTTCGCCGTAAAGAAGGAGAATAATTTTATCTGCGAGCAATGTTATTCCTGTAGCAAGAGGTAAACCTAAAATCAATAGATACGTAAACGACTTCTCATATCCCCTTCTTAGCGACTCGTTTGAGGATACATAATAACGTGCCATCAACGGGAAAATAGCATTCATAAAGAGCTGTGGAATTGGTTTAAACCCCAGAACTAATTTATATGCAGCGTTATACCAGCCAACAACCGCGTCACCCTTCATCATCGAGAGCATCAACGTATCGATTCTTACATATATCAAACCAAAGATTGACAACAGACCCAATGGCAACGCAATCCTTATCGTGCTCTTCCAGAAATTCAGGTCAAGTTCTATCTGAGATTTCACGAACTTCTTTTCACAGATCAAAAAACTTATCAGGAAATCAAAGATACCGGAGACGAGGAAAACCAGGGCAAGCTCCAACAGCCCATAACCCAACAACAGAACCAGCAGTCCCAAAGAGACTCTTACCGCGTTCGATAGTACCGTGATGCCTGATTCATATTTCATCTTTTCAAATGCACGGAATGTTACTTTAAAAGCGTCAGAAAAGGATAAAATAAGTATGTAGATGGCAAATAAATATGTAATATTCTTTACATCTGCAGGATAACCCATTACATTGATTATTATTGTAATTAAAACGAAAATTATAAGAGATAATAATAAACGCATACTCAGGATGTTGTTCAGGTATTTATCTGCCTGAGACTCATCTCTCGCAACCTCTCTGATCAGCAGCGTGTTGTACCCAAGGTCTGAAAAAACAGCAAAGACCGCTGTGAAAGCAAGAACAAAGGAGTATTTTCCAAATGCAACATCCCCTAACTTTCTGGCGATGAAAATGGATAATATAAGTGATAGTATCACAACGATAAAATGAGCGGTAAATAATGCCGCCATATTTCTGGCAATTCTCTGTACTGTGTTCATTTATCTAAAAACTTCATTGCGCACCTTTATGAAGATGTATCTGATCATACAGAGAATGATCCAGAATGTGTATGATGGAATCATATACAAACATCTTGCACCGAAGATTCTTGCTATGAAGATGCAATGATTCCTGAAGGTGTAATAATGTGTCCACGACATCGAAGAAAGCCTGCATCCACCAGTATCGCCAACATTGTGATACGTTATCGCCTTTGGCTGGAAATAAAAATTATACCCATTATTTTTTATTCTGAAGTTGAGATCATTATCTTCGTGTATATAGGTACCCTTGTATTTTTCTGCAAATCCTCCGACCTCGTTGAGCACATCTCGTGGATATAAGGAGCATGCATGGATGGTTATAATATCTTCAATATCATCAGAATCGATTCCAAAGTTCCGTATGACGATACCGGTTCTTCTATCGAGGTCGCATGCTGTCTGCAACCTCTTCCGCCTCGCCTCAACAACCGAATTGAGAGGACCTGCAATCCCCCTGTATTCGCCTATCAGTCTCGGAGCAATTCCACCAACCTTTTTTTTCTTTTTTAACTCATTATATGTATCCACAAGAATCTCCAGACAATCCGGTTCCATGGTCAGATCATCCTCGATGAAAAAGATCAGATCGCCTCTGGAAAGAGCGATCGTAATATTTCTATTCCTGGGAAGCCCCTGATTGGTTTTGTTTCTATGATAACGAATTCTCGGATCGCCTGTATATGTTTCTACGATCGCTGATGTGTTATCGGTGGATGCGTCATCAGCAATGATCAGTTCCCAGTTGGTATATGATTGCGATAATACCGACTCGATGCACCTTGCTACCAGATCAGCCCTGTTGTAGGTTGGAAGGATGATGGTTACATCACACAAACACACCACCTTCGTACACCTGCTCGGTCAGGTCTGCCATGTTCTCAATCGAATATCGTTTAACATCTTCCAGGGCATGTTCGCTCATCCTTTTTCGCACATTTTCATTCTTCAACAAATACAAAATATTTTCAAAAAAATCCTCTTTATTCTTTGCAAGCAGCCCTGTTCTGTCATGTTGCACAACCATTCTGACCGATGGAATCGAATAAGCGACGCATGGCAGCCCGCTTGCCATCGCCTCCAGGAGAACAATGCCAAAACCCTCCATCTTCGATGGAAACACAAAGATATCAGCCTGCTGATACTTTTTTATCAGATCGTTCTTTGAAATTACACCTGTAAAGATAATCCTATCTCCAACTCCAAGTTTCTCAGAAAGATTCTCTATGTTTTTTCTGAATCCGCCATCGCTTCCAACGATTGTCAGTGTAATATCTGGCTCGATCTCCAGCAATGCTGGCATCATCTCGACCACATCCTGTATTCCCTTATATTTTTCGATTCTGCCGACAAAAAGCATATTTATACCATTTTTAACAGAATTTTCATCTTTTTTGTAGTTTTTTAAATCTATGGCATTTGATATTATCTTTATCTTGTTTTTATCCCCACCCCTTTTGCAATACTGTTCGATCTGGTCCTCTGTGAGCGCGATGATCTTTGAGGAGTTCTTAAGAAGATATCTTCCGAGACACAGATCATATATCTTTTTGAGGATTCTGGCAGTGAGAGGGAGGTCATCAGTGATGAGCATATCATGTCCTGTGAGAACAAAGGTTTTTCTTCTTTTTTTTGCAAGATAACACCCATAAACGCTGGATAGGTGATGATATCCGTGAGCATGAATGATATCATACTTTTCGATATTTTTTCTCAATTCTTTAAATAGATCAGGAGTCCAGATAAAACTCCAGAATCGAATGGCAACATTGAATCTTCTCACCTCTATTCCATCGATGATCTCTTTTTCCAATAGATCCGGGTTCTTGATTTTCTGTATAAGAAATGGAGGTTTGAGATATAAACATAGCACATCTTCGTTACCCAAACTGTTCAGTGTATACACAGTGACTTTATGCCCTCTTCTGACCAGTTCCCTGCTCAAAATGTGTACATGCTCTTGTGTGCCTCCAATCGAAGGGAAAAACCTGTGTTGCAGCATCAATATTCTCATGCAAATACTCTCTTCATCGCAACTGCCCAAAAATCAGTGCTTTGAATCCTGATGACTCGACCAGCAGAACCCTCATAGATCTCCTTTCTTCAATTCGTAGAATGCTTTCGCGATCGACTGCAGTATAATTCCTGTACATATACTGATAACAAATAGCAATAGCAGGGCGAATGACAGTTCATGAATATCTGCGATCCACAGTCCTATCAGCATAGCTGCACTGATCAGCAATCCTGATGTCCCAATGCACAATGAGCGGCTATGCAATATGCCAATCAGCACAAGGATTCCATGATGTACAGGATTCTGGGAGGATGTGCTGCCAGAATCATAACTGCAGGTTATCGGCACCTCTCCGATCCTCAGATTGTGTTTCTTTGCCTGAAGGAGTATGTCTGAGCCAGCAGACATATCAGACCTTGTTATCTCTATAACTTTTATCGCTTTCCTCGAATATGCACGGAAACCACTCTGAGAATCTGACGTATTCACGCCACCCACCATATTTGTCGCGATATCAAGCACCTTCATGCCAAATCTTCGGTACAGCGGGATGTAATGTCCATTATTATCCGGAAAGCGTGAGCCAATCACGACATCAAATCCATTATTCATCGCATGGATCAGATACGGAATCTCATCTGGATTATGCTGCCCATCAGCATCGAGAGTGATCATCATGTCTGCACCCATCTTTTTTGCGGTGTCAAAACACGTGCGGATGGCAGCACCATATCCTCTGTTTGTTTTGTGCCGCACCACGACAGCACCGTTTGTACTGGCAATCGCTGATGTTGCATCTGTGCTGCCATCATCCACTACGATCACCTGATCGACATGCTTTGATGCGCCACTGACCACCTTCGCTATGTGTTCCTCCTCGTCGTATGCAGGCATGGCTGCTATGATCATGGGTTTTGCTCCGGGATGGTATGCTGATGTCACATAACCGATATAAAGGTGATGGTTAATCATTAATTGATTAAGAATGTGACAGATTTATATGGCACCAAACAAAACAGTGATTCCATTGCTTTTCATCATCATCGGAGAAGCAATGATATTTCATGGATTGGTTGCCTATGGTATAGCAATCCATATATTGAATTTATTTTTTATTTATCGTTTGATAATCAAGAAAGAAGATGATGCAGCATTGATGCAAAAATCATCGCTGCTGCCATTGTTGAGAATCGTAAGTATAGCAATGCCTGTTTTTCCGACCACACTATACTGGTATCTGCTGGTATGCGGCGCAATACTTCCAGCAATCTACGTCATCATAAAAATGCAGCGATTGACATACAACGAACTCGGTATTGGCAGCATTTCACCTAAATACATTCCGGTATCGATTGTAATTGGATTCTTTGTTGCTTTGATCGAACACCAGATCATCAATCCTGTGCCGCTTTTGTCACGTATAGATATTAATAATATTGATAATATTATAATTTTTATATTGATAATGATAGTCATCGCATCGGTTGAGGAGGTCATGTTCAGATCGCTCATACAGACCGCATTTGAGCAGAAATATGGCGCACATTATGGATTGCTCATGACCAGTGTACTTTATGGTGTTATGCATTCTGGATATGGCAGTGGATCAGAAATAGCATTTGGAATTCTTGCAGGATTGATTCTCGGACGTATCTTCCAGAAAACGAGAAGTTTACCATTTGTCGTAATGATTCACGGTTTTGAAGATATTTTTTTGTTTTCTAATATGTTTGCACTTCAGATACAACAATAACTAAAAAAATAATGAGTAAGGGCAGTATCGCGATGCTGAAACTATATGAAAGTTCCCTATCCCACCGTTCGGTCACAGATAGCACCTCAGACACAGAAAGCAGCATCGCCAGTGCTATGGTGATCATCGTGCACGGAATGGAATTCGGTAGATCGATCAGCGCGCACGTTATCATGGGCTGGAATCGATTCCTGCACTTATAAATCTATCTCCACAGGATATCGTTTGTGACATAAAGATTATGCTCGACGGGGCTTTGGGACAATATTACCTGACCGACCGCCCAACCACCTCACAACCGCATTCTGCAATCTCACCCCGCGATACTGCAGAATGCTTTTGAAGCATCCTCTGCTCTTGC
>JAGGXD010000246.1 GCA_021163295.1 Bacteroidales bacterium | reverse complement strand
TAATTATGTCATAATTCATAAAATCCTCCGTTTTATTATTATAATTTATTTCTTTAAAAAATTTCAAGTGACAAATTTATAAAACAATTTCAATTAATTAGTATTGACCTTTTTAATTACCTTGCAAAACTAAATTCTTCCTTCAAATATTATTATACAAGATGAAGATATGGATATTAAAAATCGTGATAAAAATTTGTCATACTTGCAGGAATTTATAGGACTGGAAATTCACATGAGTAAGTTCATTCACCAGACCCCTACACAAAAACTTGCTGAACAAATTTTAAAAGAAGGTTTTGAGTTTGAGAATCACCTAATGCATACCACAGACCAGATATCCGGTTTTGATCTTGTGGAACTAAACTATTTCCTTATGATCAGAAGAAATTACGGACAATTTACAATTGTTATTGTTATTGCTGACGAACTTATTAACTACTTAATTCAAATAACAAAATCCACAAATATTCATTATTCAGAAATTCTCAGTAAAACATTGCCAATACGTAAATCTGATGATACGCCATTGTATACTCTCCCCGAACAATTTATTAAAGGGTATTTTAACCAAATTACTCTTGAAAGAATCCATAACCCAAAATTTGACCCATATTACAGGCCCCCAACAATTATTGAAAACTTTGAGATCCTTACGAAAGATTTATGAACACACTTAACACTTTGTTCAATCAGATTAATCCAATAATTCAGAGATTTTGTTTCTCAGTGCTTCACCACGAATGTTTTTTTCAATAATTATCCCGTTTTTATCGAGCAGAAGGTTAGACGGAATAGAGTTAATACCATAAGCTGTAGAAGCCTCATTTTTCCAATAATTCAGATCGGAAACATGTGTCCAGGTCAGGTTATCATCTTCGATTGCCTTAAGCCAGTCGTTCTTATTCTTGTCCAGAGATACACCAAGCACATCAAATCCTTTATCCTTATAATCGTTATATATAGCTACCACATTAGGGTTTTCTCCACGACAAGGGCCACACCATGCAGCCCAAAAATCAATAAGCAGGTAATTTTTCCCCACGAGAGAAGATAGTGCTACAGGATTTCCATCAGGATCATTCTGTGTAAAATCAAGGAATTTTTCTCCTATCGCAACTCTTTTCAATACCACAGCTCTTTCAGCAAGTTCAATAACAAAACCTGACTTGTTCAGTGCTACATCAAGCTTTTTCAGTTCTGCCTCAATTTCTGCACCTGACAATCTATAAGAAACACTACGAAGCACATAAGGTGAAATATAGGAAGCAGGATGCTCTGTTACATAATCCTTACTGAATTGCTGGCCATCTTCATAAATCTTATCAAGCTCTGCCTCTAATTCAGAGGCTTTAGTTTCGTCTCCTGCCTTTCTAAATTCAATCAATTCCATTCGTATCTCACCATATTTTTCCCAAAACTTATTCAATTCTTCAGAATAAGCATTGTATTCATCCTGCACAGATGAACCTGTGATTTTTGCTTTATAAATAGTATCAACATATCCTGTAATAGTGATATCCGTATTCTCAATAAAAATCGGTAAGCTTCCGCGTTTGCCTTCCAGTGATATGTAGTAATAGTCGGGCATATCAACTCTCCCGGTAAACACAAATGTTCCTTCAGTTGCATCAACCGAATCAACAACCTGCCATTCACCCTCAACTCTGTTATTTAAGAAGGCTTTCCCATCTTCCAGTCCATCCAGATTTGCAGTAATTGTATATTCATGGACTGAAGAACATGATATAAACATCAGTCCCAATAAATAGAGAAATAAATTTTTCATAGTTTATGTTTAATTTTAAAAAAGTCCTGCAAATTTAGAAAAAATAAATTGATGGCATATTTTCTTAAAAAAATCTTATTATTTCTAAGTGAAATATTCATCCAGCAATTGTCTTGCAGCGACAAAGGAACTTATTTTATCATCGAGGAGCATTTTTCGGTATTTTTCAATTTGAATAATAATTTCGGGGTGCTGATAAAAACGATCTTTCAATTTATCATTGATAGTCTCATGCATCCAATACAAAGATTGATTTTTACGTTTTTGCTCAAGGAAATTATTTGCCCTGGCTAACCGGCAATATTTATCTATTGTCTCCCATACATGGCTAATACCCGTTCCATCTTTTGCAGAGCAGATTAATACTTCAGGTGTCCATCCCGATTTTGTTGGCGGATATAAATGTAAAGCATTCTGGTATTCTGCTTTAGCCCTGTTAGCATGGTTTTTATTATCTCCATCAGCTTTGGTAATAACCACAGTATCTGCCATTTCCATGATACCGCGTTTAACTCCTTGTAATTCGTCACCCGCACCTGCCAACATTAAAAGCAGAAAAAAATCTACCATTGAATGAACAGCGGTTTCAGATTGCCCAACCCCGACTGTTTCAACAAAAATTGTATCAAATCCGGCTGCTTCGCAAAGCACTATGGTCTCTCTTGTTTTTCGGGCAACTCCACCCAGCGTACCTGCAGATGGCGAAGGACGGATATATGCATTAATCTCAGCTGATAATTTTTCCATTCGGGTTTTATCACCAAGGATACTTCCTTTTGAGTACTCACTGCTTGGATCAATTGCCAGTACAGCAAGTTTTCTTTTCATCCCAATCAGCTTATTACCAAGAGTTTCAATAAAAGTACTTTTACCTACTCCGGGGACTCCCGTGATCCCTATACGTACAGAATTTCCTGCATAACCAAGACATTTTTCAATAACCTCCTGGGCAATTTTCTGATGACCTGGAAGGTTGCTTTCAATAAGTGTAATTGCCTGGCTCAGTATTGTCCTGTTTCCTGTCAGGATACCATCCAAATATTCATTCGCTGCAAGTATTTTTCTTTTTGACTTTCTGTGCTTAAGCAGAGCATTTCCATTAATATTCTCCGGCTGCTCTACACCATTATTTACACGTAAAGCACTTTTAATTTTGCGTGGCATATTATTTCGTATCGGGCGGGTTCACTTCACCGGATATCCGAAGAATTATTCTTGAATTTTTCGGATCATTTGTAATAACAGTAATAGATTTATTCTGCCTTCCTTTCCGTGTTCCGGAACTGAATATTGCTTTTATTGAACTACTTTCCCCCGGCTCTATTACTTTATCTTTCGGACTAACAGCTGTGCAACCACAACTTGATTTTATTTTTCGTAAGATTAATTTTTCTTTCCCAGTATTCTTAAAAACAAAATCGTGTTCAACTTTTGAACTTTGAGCCATCTTGCCAAAATCATAAGTTTTTCCATCCACAAATTCAATTCTAGCAGCATTAGCGAGTTCTTCGGCTGTCATCGAAGTAAAATCCTCAACGATAGTTGCAGATACTGTCAACTGGTTATTCCCTATTGCCTGCCCATTCGCCAGCACTTTTATCCTGTTAATCACAAAACCCCAATCATTTATAAGACCTGCGTCATAAGTTGCTTCAATATAACCTTTCTGTTGCGGTTTAAGCGTTTCAGGAACAGCTTTAATTACCAAATATTTAGCAGTATAATCGAATTTTATTGTCTGACTCTCTTTTGAAGTATTAATTATCTGCATCTGAATAGTCTTTTTCTCACCGTGATTTATCCTGACAAAAGCCAAATGATTTGACTTAAATCGAACATCCCCTATCTGATATGGATAAATATCCTCAACAGTACGAACTTTAGGAATAACTTCTCCTTTAATTGCCAGAACAACTGTTTTTTTTGAAGCATTTGAAAAAACAGTAAGACTTTTACTAAATTTACCAGGACGGTTCTTCGGATTATAGGTTGCCTTTACAAATCCTCCTCCTCCGGGAATTATCGGTTCTCTTGACCATGCAGGTGCAGTGCAACCGCAGGAAGCTGTTACACGATTAATAACTAATGGAATACTACCTGTATTAATAAAGCTAAAGGTACAAGTAACATTACCATCTTCCTCTTTAAAAGTACCAAAATCATGAGTAAGCTCATCAAATGATATTGTAGCTTGTTTCTGCTGAGCTATTACTTCGGGCATCATATTACCCATAATAAATAATGCTAAAAGTCCTGTAATTATCTTTTTCATAATATAGTTTTTTATTTTGTTTATTTTCTTTATCCTTTAAACGTGTCAAAATTAAAAAAGTTTAGATTAATATGTAATTTTCGGTTAAATTAACTTTTTAGTTTTTTACTCTATCTTTATACTTTTAAAAATAATTGTTACAAAGAAATGATATAACAAAAATTATTCCTTTTTTTGAAATACTTTCAAGCATAATTAGTAAGATATGATTAGGCGCAGGATATTATATGTATTTTGTTTTGTTTTGTTTCTGATTGCGTATAGTCAAACATATGCCCAGTTTTATAATGGTCATCAAATGGCTTTTGGTAAAAACAGGGTTCAATATTATGACTTTTACTGGTCTTTTTACCGTTTCGAGAAATTTGATATTTATTTCAACGAATTTGGAAAAGAACTTGCCGAATACACTGCCTTGGTTACTGAAAAAAAACTTATGGAGATTGAGGATTACTTTGATTATTATCTGGATAAGAGGCTGATTTTTATAGTTTACAATAAATTATCAGATTATAAACAAAGTAATCTGGGACAAATTACAGGTCCTGAAGACTACAATATCGGGGGGTATACAAGGGTAATTCGCAATAAAGTGATGCTTTATTTTAATGGGAAACATCCTGACTTTGAAAAACAGATTTCCGGAGCGATTACTGAGGTTCTGCTCCATGAAATGCTATATAGCGGAGATGTCAAGGACAGAGTAGCCAGCTCAACTTTAATCAACCTCCCTGACTGGTATACTAAAGGGTTGATTTCGTATATGTCAGATCCATGGAATATCGATATTGAAAACAGGGTAAAAGACGGCATAATGTCAGGCCGGTACGAAAAATTTGATTGGCTTACCGGAACTGAAGCTGTTTATGCCGGACATTCTTTCTGGCGATTTATTGCCAAAACTTATGGGGATCCAATCATACCCAATATTGTATATCTTACACGAATAAATAAAAATGCCGGTAAAGGTTTTTTATTTGTCCTTGGGAAAAAGATCAGACACCTTTCAAAAGACTGGCTTACTTATTATAATGACTATTTTGATGATAAGGACCGGACGATGCCTGAACAAGGAATGATACTGAAATGGCCTAAATGTACCAGGAAATATCAGGAAATAAAGATAAATCCTGAAAATCAACTAATTGCTTATGTTACAAAAGAGTTTGGGCAATACAAAATATGGATTTACGACAGTAATACCGGAAAACATAAAAAGATATTCCGCAAGGAACCTAAAGTAGAACAACTATCTGACAAGTCGTACCCTATCCTTACATGGCATCCAACAGGCAAATTACTGGCATTCATTTCAGAAGAGAAAGGAGGACTGGCCCTGTACCTTTACAGGCTTTCATCAGGTAATCTTGAAAGAATTAACCTCCCTTACTTTGATAAGATACTTGATTTTTCATACTCGCCTGATGGAATAAAATTCGTGTTTTCGGCAGTAAAAGAAGGTAAAACTGATTTATTTATTCATAATATCTCTTCAGGAACTAATGAACAGATAACCAACGATTTGCCGGATGATCTAAATCCCAGATTTATTAATGAGGGAAAAGAAATTATTTTTAGTTCTAACAGGTCGGGTGATATGCTTAACCTTCCTGAAAAGGAACTTAATAATACAGACCTTACCTACGACCTGTTTATTTACAATTACCAGAAAAAATCTGATTATCTTATCCGTTTATCTGAAGGGAAGTTTTATAATAAATTTGACCCATACAAGGTAAAAGATAATACGTTCCTTTATATTAATGATAAAAATGGAATACTGAATCGTTATATAGCCAGGTTTGACAGCGCAATAAGCTTTATTGATACTACAACACATTATCGTTTTTTCTCGGAATCGAAGCCATTAACAAACTATTCAAGGAATATTCTTGAACATAATTACTCACCACAATCCGGACAAATTGGTGAAATATTATTTCACAATGGTAAATACAAGATGAGAACGGCGGAACCTGACATCACTAATGTAATCACTGAGGGAAAAGTTACAACCACAAATTATCAAAAAGAAAGATCGTTAGAATTACAGGAATATGACAGTTTGGAAACACTAAGAAAGGAAGTAGCAATAAAATACAGGGCGATGATGGATACTCTGGAAAAGCCTCTTTCACAATACTTTCCAACAGAAAAACTGATAGATGTAAACAATTATATTTTTGAGAAAGAGAAATATAATTATTTCCGGCAACAATTATTAAAGGATTATCCTGATATTAACATTGATACAGGCAATTTTAAATTGCCTAAAATCAGAATATATGAAACATCGTTTTACAATAACTATATAGCCAGCCAGGTAGATTTCGGATTCTTAAATAATTCTTATCAACCTTTTCAGGGTGGGGGCGGATATTATAATCCCGGCATGAATATGTTATTTAAAATCGGTGCAGACGATCTTTTTGAAAACTATAAAATTATTGGGGGGTTTCGGTTCTCCGGGAATTTTGACAGCAATGAATATCTCTTAAGTGTTGAAAAGCTTATAGGAAATTTTGATAAACAATTGACTTTCCATCAGTGGGCTATGAGTACCCGATCGGATGATGCATTAATAAAAAGACATACCCGGGAGCTTTATTATTCCATGAGGTATCCGTTTAGTATGGTATCTGCCCTTAAAGGCACTTTCAGTTTAAGAAATGACAGGAATGTTTATCTTTCAACTGATCTGAAAAACCTGCACAGGAAAAATGAAATGCGTACATGGGCCAGCATTAAACTTGAATATATTTTTGATAATACCCGCCAAAGAGGCATAAATATTTATTATGGTACACGGCTAAAACTTTTTGGCGAGATGTACAAACAAATTGATAGAAAAAAATCTGACCTGTTCGTAATAGGTGGAGATATAAGACACTACCTGAAAATTCATCGCGACCTGATTTGGGCTAACCGATTGGCAGGGAGTACATCATTTGGCAGTAATAAACTTATTTACTTCATGGGTGGTGTAGATAACTGGATGACATTACTTAGCAAAATGGAAACATTTGACCAATCTGTGCAAGTTGATAATTCTCAGAATTATGCTTTTCAAACACTGGCAACCAATATGAGAGGTTTCTCGCAAAATATTCGCAACGGAAACAATTTTGTTCTCATAAACAGCGAGTTAAGATGGCCCTTTATCAGATACTTTGCAAACCATCCAATAGGTTCCGGGTTTTTAAACAACCTCCAGATTGTAGGCTTTGGAGATATTGGAACTGCATGGACAGGGCTTCATCCATACCTGGGACAGAATGCTTATGATAAGGAAGTGCTTATAAACGGACCAATTACCGTTACCATTGATACTAACCGTGAACCAATTGTTGCAGGGTTCGGTTTTGGTCTGCGGAGTCAGCTTTTTGGATATTTCATAAGAACTGACTGGGCATGGGGAATAGAGAATTATATTTTGTTGCCCAGGGTATTTTACCTTTCCTTAAACCTCGATTTCTAATAAACAGAACATTATATGGATCTCAAAGAAAAAATAATACATCTGACCAACAGATACTTCGATGAAATCGTACAAATAAGAAGATCCATCCATAAGAACCCTGAACTATCATATTACGAAAATGAAACATCTGCTTTTATTGAAAAAATGCTCCGGGAATATGGTATAAATTACAAAAAAGGCTTTGTTAATACCGGGATAATTGCATGGCTCCATGGAGAAAAACCAGGTCCTGTAATTGGTCTCCGGGCTGAACTTGATGCGCTACCTATTACGGAAAATAACAATGTAAGCTATAAATCAAAACGAGATGGAATTATGCATGCCTGTGGTCATGATGCACACTTAGCTATGTTACTGGGTACAATAAAAATTCTCAAAGAGCTAAAAAAAGATTTGCCCGGCACTGTTTTGTTTATTTTTCAGCCTGCCGAGGAACTTGTTCCCGGAGGTGCAAAGCTTATGATAAAAGATGGCGCCCTGGACGAAATAAAACCCGATCTGATATTAGCCCAACATGTTTATCCTGAGCTTGAAACAGGGAAAGTTGGATATAAAGCAGGAGAGTATATGGCATCTTCTGACGAAATTTATGTTACAATTCAAGGCAAAGGAGGGCATGCTGCAATTCCTGAAAAAAGAGATGATACAATACTTGCAGCTGCCAGATTACTTATCCTTCTTCATGAAAAATTTAATACCCCTTTGCCAGGAAAGCCCCCAACCATTCTTGCTTTTGGCAAAATTGACGGAGCAGGTGCAACAAATATAATTCCCTCCGAAGTAAAAATTATTGGCACATTCAGAACTTTTGATGAGAATTGGAGGAAAGTAGCTCATCGTGAAATGAAAAAAATTGTTGCAGAATTTAAGAGAAATGAAAACATTGGTGTAAAACTCAATATTAAAAAAGGATATCCCGTTTTACGGAATGACTTGAAAATTACAAAATCTGCAATCCGGTTGTCCCGTGTTTTTCTTGGTAAGAAAAATGTTGTTGGCCTTGAGCAAAGAATGACTTCAGAAGATTTCGCCAATTATTCACATTCCTATCCTGTTTGTTTCTTCCGGCTGGGGACCGGGATTGAAGGGCAAGAATCCGCACTCCATACATCTGATTTCAATATTGATGAAAATGCTTTAGCTACAGGAATGGGGAACCTCTCCTGGCTGGCATATTCTCTACTGGAAGAAATGCGAAAATGAGGTGATGAGGTGATGAGGTGATGACAAATAGAATAAATTAAAAATTAAAAAATATTTTTTTGATTTTTCCTTTGCATTTCAAAAAATGGAAATACTTTTGCATAATAATAAATCTGATTTATTAATTCAAAACTTATAGTAATGGCTTATGTAATTAACGACGATTGTACAGCATGTGGTGCTTGCATTGATGAATGTCCTGTTGAGGCAATCTCAGAAGGTGATATTTACAAAATTGATCCTGAACTTTGTACCGATTGTGAAGCTTGTGTTGATGTTTGCCCGGTTGAAGCAATTCATCCGGCAGAGTAATAGTTACATCAAGAAGTAATGTACTAAGGCACATGGAATTCCATGTGCTTTTTTTTACTTATTACGGTCACGCGGATTATAACCTGAGCCTTCCAAAATCAACTGATAATCATTGTCTTCCATTAAATCAATAAGTGATATGCCCGGGTTTTTCCGCATATACTGTTCAACAATCCTGTATCCTATCCATACAGCTGCCCTGCCCGGTGAATCACTGGGGAAATAACTTGTGAATGGCGCTTCACCTATAAGTTTATTAACTGTCATACGGTCAGAGCTAAAAAGCAATTTGTGCTCAATCAGGTAAGTCCACATTTGTTTTTCATTCCTGCGACAAAATTTTATCTGGTCCGCAGAGAATCCCATTATTATACTGATATCTTCCCGGGGAACCAGTGATTTAACAAGATACATCAACTTCCCTTCATGGATAATATTATTTAACACATTATTTACTAACTTTTTTTTAATTCCCTCCTTATTAAAATACCATTCTGTAGAAACCCATGCAAACATACAATCAGTAACAATTTTTTCTTTATACATATTTATCCGCTTATATTCTGGTAAACCCAGCTGATCATAGTATTCACATTCAGTACCCAGGTACTTGTCAAGACCAATTGCAAGTATATTTGTGTCAATTATTACAGAGACATTAAACCCGGAAATAAATGTATATATGTCCGGTATTGTTTTCTCACTAAAATAATACTTATAATGCTTAAAGGCTTCTGTTAATTCTTTATCCAGCATATCAATATCAGGAAACTCTCTGATGACAGCCTGGTATACTTCACGGTTAGTACGATCAGAAATAAAGCTCTTAATATATCTGGGATAATAGGGTGATTTTGTTTCGCCAATGTTTATTACATAATTAAATAACTCAAAAAAATGACCGAATTTATTTTCAAGGTAAGGAATTGAATAAGTAATACTATCAACGGGTAGTTCAAACAAATCTTTTTCCAGTCTTTTGATCTTAATTTCTAAATCAATACTATCAATATCTACCTTAGTAGCACTTCGGTTACATGAAAAAAGCAAAAGTAGTGCAAGACAAAAAAGGATTGTTTTCCTGAGCATAATAATCTAAGTTTATAAATAACGCTTTCTTCTTTATTTCTTATCTTTACGTTTTAATAATTTCCAGAAAGACCTTTAAAACATAATATTCAATATGAAAGAACTGAATGTAAAAATAATAAAACTGCCCTCTCTTACAAAAGTTGTTTTCCTGATTTTTTTATCACTTATCCTGATAACCGGAAGAGGATTTTCACAAGGTATTCGTTTCGGAATTTTTGCCAATCCACAGATTAGCTGGTTAAAGCCTGATATAAAAGATGTTACAAATAAAGGTTCACGGCCAGGGATAAATATTGGTATTTCCATGAACAGCTATTTTACGAATAATTATGCTTTCTCAACAGGCATTTCAATTAATCGCTTAGGAGGTAAAATCAGCTATAAAGATTCAATAACTTTGCAACTTACCAATCGGACAGATACGCTTCTGCCTGGCAATATTCTTACTTACAAAATTCAATACATTACAATTCCTCTGGGACTAAAATTCAAGTCTGATGAAATCGGATATTTCACTTTTTTTGCTAAAGCAGGGATTGATCCTATGATCAATATTAATGCTATCGGGTTAACAACTGATAAAAAAATCGATTCTGAAAGTATTAATGACGAAATCAATTTGTTTAATCTGGGGTATCATCTGGAGATAGGCATGCAATATTCACTTGGTGGGCAAACAGCTTTACAGTTTGGTCTCAATTATCAAAATGGAATTTTAGATATTACAACTGATAGAGAAAATCAGCCTGCTGATAAGATAATACTAAATAGTGTATCTCTGCATTGCGGAATTATTTTCTAATGACCAGAAAGCAAAAGTATTATGCAAATTGCCATTGCTCAACTTAATCCACATATAGGAAATTTCGAAAGGAATATCAATGCAATAACTAATAAAATTAAAGAAGCAAAAGAAAAAAATGCTGATTTGGTAATCTTTCCGGAATTCTCTGTTCCCGGGTATCCTCCGCTCGATCTTCTTGAGCGAAAATCGTTTATTGATCGTTGTAAGCAAACAGTTATTAAAATTGCAGAACAATGTAATAATATTGCTGCAATTGTTGGCAGCCCGAGTCTGAATCCGGCAAAAACAGGAAAGAATCTTCTCAATACAGCTTATTTATTATCTGAAGGACAAATTATTTTCAGTGTGAATAAAACGCTCCTTCCTACTTATGACATATTTGATGAGTACCGGCATTTTGAATCTAATACCAAATTTAATATAGTAAATTTCAAAGGAAAAAAGATTGCTATAACAATTTGTGAAGACTTATGGGACCAACATCCATCTGAGAACGATTTTGAAAGAAACAGTATCTATAATATATCTCCCATAAAAGAATTAAGCTTACAAAACCCTGATTTTATTATTAACATTGCTGCTTCCCCTTTTACATATTCCAGAATAGAAACAAAGCGAAATATTTTTACCAGCCAGGCAAAAAAATTTAATACTCCCATAATTTATGTAAACCAGGTTGGTGCACAAACTGAACTTATTTTTGAAGGAGGATCATTAGTAGTAAATCCTGAAGGAAAAATAGTTGAACAATTAAAATATTTTGAAGAAGATTTCAAAATAATTGATTCTGAAGAAATTATAACAAGAACCCCTTTGCCAATCATTAAAAACAACATAACTGAACACATATATCATGCATTGGTTATGGGACTACATGACTACTTTCACAAAATGAATTTCGGTAAGGCGATACTTGGTTTATCGGGAGGAATTGATTCGGCAGTATGTCTTGCAATAGCCAGCGAAGCATTGGGCAGAAAAAATGTAAAAGCTATTTTGCTACCTTCAGGATATTCCTCAGAACACTCCATAACAGATGCTGTTTCACTCGCCGATAGTTTGCAAATTGATTATAATATTGTACCAATAGAACCAATGTTCAAAGACTTTAAGCAATCTCTGGAACCTCTCTTCAGGAATCTGCCTGATAATACAACCGAAGAGAATATACAAGCCCGAATACGTGGTGTTTTATTGATGGCTATTTCAAACAAATTTGGGCATATACTTTTGAACACATCAAATAAAAGCGAAGCAGCTGTCGGGTATGGAACATTGTACGGCGATATGACAGGAGGACTTTCTGTGCTTGG
This sequence comes from Bacteroidales bacterium, assembly GCA_021163295.1. Classification (GTDB taxonomy): domain Bacteria; phylum Bacteroidota; class Bacteroidia; order Bacteroidales; family VadinHA17; genus JADFUQ01. Next base: position 8,204 of record JAGGXD010000246.1, on the reverse strand, counting down.
AGATGTTTATAAAAGTGAAGTATACAGGCTGGCACACTTCATTAATCGTAATAAAGAAATAATCCCTGAAAACACAATCTCAAAACCCCCTTCAGCAGAGCTTAAGCAAAATCAGAAAGACACCGATTCACTTCCCGATTATGAAATACTTGATCACATCCTTTTCCTGTATATTGAAAAGCAAATATCACCAGATGAAATCACTAAAAAAGGATTTGATAAAAAGCTTGTGAGAAAAATTATTCATCTTGTGAACTTAAGTGAGTATAAGCGCTATCAGGCTCCTCCCATCTTACGTATCTCCGCAAAAGCATTTGGAGCAGGCAGAAGAATGCCACTGGTTGCACGATATGATGAGTAAATAAAGAGTTGAGAAGTTTAAACTCATCAATAAATCAACAAATAAACTTTTTATAAACCTGTTAAATTTATTTTTTTAATTCTTAATAATTAAATTACCTTTGACATGTTTTGTAACATATTCAACTAATTTAAATGCAATATAGCAACCCACATTTTAAGGATGTTATTGAAAACAACAAGTCAGTTTTCAACATCATTTCTGAAGAAGAAAAAAAGAATCTTAACGATAATCACACATTTGCGCAATTCAGGAAAGGAGAAATTATATACAAAGAAGGAGAAAAACCGCTGGGTTTAATCTGCCTTTCACAAGGGAAAGTAAAAGTATTCAAGGAAGGTGTTGGCGGAAGGGAACAAATTGTACGAATGGCAAAACCATACGGGTTTATTGGTTACAGAGCACTTTTTGCCGGTGAAAATTACATTGCTTCATCAGTAGCCATTGAAGATTCCATAATTTGCATATTGGATAAAGATATTTTATTCAAAATTCTAAGAAATAATGCCAGACTTACTATGCGTTTTCTGGCATCATTAGCTACTGAACTTGGGTTTTCCAATCGCCGGACCGTTACCTTAACACAGAAACATATTAGGGGCCGACTTGCTGAATCTTTACTTTTTCTTATGAATACTTATGGCTTTGAGCAAAATGAAGCAACGCTGAAAGTTTATCTTTCCAGGGAAGATATAGCAAATTTGTCTAATATGACCACATCGAATGCTATCAGGACATTATCAACATTCGCCAGTGAGAATGTAATTTCATTGGAAGGAAGAAAAATTAAGATACTCGACCTCCATAAACTTGAAAGAATTAGTGCATTGGGATAACAAAAGCTCCCAGCCAACTAAAACAGTACTTTTAGCTGTTAACAAAATGTCACATCCAAAAGCAACTCTCATAATCTCATTTTATAATAATTTTCCCTTTTTAAAACTTGTCCTTGGAGGTCTTGAAAGACAGACTGTTAAAGGTTTTGAAATAATTATTGCCGATGACGGATCAAACGAAGAGTGTAGGAGAAAAATCATAGAATACGATGCAAATTCCACGCTTAACATCAAACATCTGTGGCAAAAGGATGAAGGATGGCAGAAAAACAGGATATTGAATCAGGCAATTGTAGCAAGTAAAGCCAATTACCTGGTTTTTATCGATGGAGATTGTATCCCACACCGCGCTTTTATTGAAGAACATATTAGTAACAGGGAAATTAAAACAGCACTCGCCGGACGCAGAGTTAACCTGTCTGAAGAAGTTAGTTCAATGCTGAACTATGAAAATGTTAAATATGGCTATCTTGAAAAAAAGCTGTTCCCAATTATGGTTTTGGGGAGTTTCAGGGGTCGGGGGAACCGGATTGAAAATGGAATATATTTTAAATCAACAATTATCAGAAAAAAAATAAATAAAAAAGAACGTGGTATTCTCGGATCGAATTTCTCTTTATTTAAGAAAGACATTGTAGACATTAATGGTTTTGATGAAAGATACAGATCACCGGCTGTTGGAGAAGATACTGATATTGAATACCGTTTGAGGAATAACGGAATTTTGATAAAATCTATAAAACACCTTTCCATCCAATATCATTTATTTCATGAGAAATTATATCGGAATGACAAGAACCTTGAGATTCTTAAACAAACTATGGAAAAGAAAATTATTTACACTCCCTTCGGGATTAATAAACAATTTGTATAATACTTTTACCCCTAACTAAACATTCATGACTCTAATTATCTCTGCAGAAAATCCTCCATTGCAGAAAGGGTTTTGTCAATAGTAAAATTTTCTTCGACACGTTTTCTGCCATTCTCACCCATTTGCTTTGATAATGCAGGATTAAGCATGAGGTTTTCAACATAGTTGGCAAATGATGACATGTTATCCTTTTCGGCCAAATACCCGGTCTCTCCATGCACTACTATTTCAGGGTTACTGCTTAAATCAAAAGCTATTACGGGCTTCCTGCATACCATTGCCTCAGTCATAACATATCCAAATCCCTCCCATAAAGAAGGAAGAAGAAAAATATCTAAAGATTGCATAAATCCCTTGATATCATCAACAAACCCAAGAAAAACAACTTCATTTTCCATACCCATTTTTCTGGAATAAGTAATAAGCTCATGGTGTAATGCACCATCGCCAGCTATTAGTATTTTAAACTTATGCCCTTTATCTTTAAGTATACGTGCCAGTTGAATAAGACGATACTGTCCTTTTTGTTTCACAAGCCGCCCGGCATTGCCAAGAATAATTTCGTTTTTGTCTGATGTGTATTTAAATGTTACTTCTCCGGAATCATATTTTTTAATTGAAATACCGTTATAAATAACCCGTATTTTATCCTTTTCAATAAAGTTTGGATTTCTGGCTAAAAGGGTCCGCTTGGTTTCTTCAGAATTAGCAATTATTCCGGTAAGCACTTTCCCGAAAAAGAATCTGTTAATAATGGAATTCCTGACAGGAATAGCACTTCCTCTACGATACACTATATTCGGAACTCCGGCAATTCTTGCAGCAAGACTTGCAACCTTCATATCAGACGAAAGGTTTGTAATGAGAAAATCCACTTTTTCCTGCTTAATAAGACGAGAGATATGTAACACCTTGAACAGGTTTAAAAAACTCAGATTAGAAATACCAATGTTATGAGAAGGTATGCCATAATCGCCTATTCTTGTCTTTAATTCACTCTTTTTGTTAGTAATCACAATAGGGGTTATCCCTTTTTCATACAACCTGGTGGAAATATCAAAATGCCATTTCTCCCCGCCCCCCCATGATCTTGTACTATTGAAAAAACATACTCTGTTGTTCCCATGAAGTTTATAATCTCTGTAGAGATTCCGCAATTTAACATACTTAAGAAAAGTTTCATGACTCGAATTTACAGTAATGATCAATCCGGTAAATCCGTCAAGAAAACCAAATTTTATAAAGAAATCCCTGATAAAACGCCAGAGTGGATGAAGTAAAATAATCAAAAAGTTTACCCCTTTCCGACTTTGATACATAGTATCAGCAAGGATATCTGAAAAATAGTTTATTTGTTCAATGTGGGCCTCAATTGAATAATATGAATAATGTAGCAGGTCTCCTTTTATATGTTTAGTACTGGATCCTTTCCCCATAATAAATTTATCATGGGGATTATTCCCTTTCCATTTCCCCTTTCTTCTATCCCAAAGTCGAAGTTTTTTTGATGGATACCATGATCCATGCCTTATCCATTTTCCGCAATAATTTGTTGATCTGTTAAACTTATAACCATCCCTTTCCCAATCTTTCTTAACAGATAGAATAGAATTACGTAATTGTTCTGATAATGCTTCATCAGCATCAAGTGAAAGTATATGATGGAAATTTGCCTGGCTGATAGCCCAGTTTTTTTGTTGAATATGGCCTTCAAAAGGATGGTGAATAACCCTGGCTTTAAACCTGTTGCATATCTCAATAGTCTTATCAGTTGAGCCTGAATCCACAACAACGATTTCATCTGCAACACCTTTTACTGATTCAAGGCATCGCCCGATATTCCTTTCTTCATTAAGTGTAATAATAACTACTGATAATTTAATCATGGTTAATCTATTCATGAAAATAAATTCTTTTCACCCTTTCTGAGATGGCAGTAAGTATTTCATATGGTATCGTGTCAATCTTTTCTGCAAGGATTGTAACAGGATTATGTTTCCCGAAAATTTCAACTTCATCACCCACTTTAGAATCAATTCCCGTTACATCAATCATACACATATCCATACAAATATTTCCTACAACCTGAACCATTTTACCTTTGGTAAAGCATTGACCTGTTCCATTGCCAAGCTTGCGGTTAAAACCATCCGCATAACCAACCGGCAGAATAGCTATCTCCCTTTCATATGCTTTGATCCCTTTTAGTCCATACCCAACAGGGTTATTTGCAGGTATTTTTTTCACCTGGGAAACAGTTGTTTTAAATGTTCCCGTGTTTTTAAGTTTACCCGGATTAAGTGAACTAATACCATAAAGTCCTATACCCAATCTTACCATATCAAACATATACCGGGGGTGTCTTTCTATGCCTGCTGAATTTAACACATGTCTTATTACCGGGTAATCAAAATTATTAATAATTCTCCCGGACAGCTCTTCGAACAAACATACCTGGTTGTCTGTAAATTCATCATGTTCAGGCTCTTCACTGGCAGCAAGATGTGAAAAGACTGATTTAACATAAAGCTCCGGATTGGTCAGCAATTTCTCTATCAAAACATCAACCTCCCCGGGCAAAAATCCTAATCTGTGCATTCCTGTGTCAAGCTTAATATGAAAAGGGAAAGAGGTAAATCCGCTTCTTTTAATATTTCTCAGGAATTCATCCAGGATATTAAAGCTGTAAATCTCAGGCTCAAGATTGTACCTGAGCATACTTTCGAAATTATCTGCCTGTGGATTCATTACCATAATTGGTAAAGTTATTCCGGCTTGACGTAATTCTACACCTTCATCTGAATAGGCAACAGCCAGGTAATCAATATCCTGATATTGTAACATATTTGCAATTTCATAGGTACCACTCCCATATGAAAACGCCTTTACCATTACCATAACCCTGGTATCCGGTTTTAGTTTCGACCTAAAATAATTCAGGTTAAACACCATAGCATCCAGATCAATCTCGAGTACAGTTTGATGAGACTGTTTTTCCAATAATCCTGAAATATCTTCAAACCTGAAATCACGTGCTCCTTTGAGCAGGATCGCTTCATCATTAAAATTTTCCGGTTTAAATTCTTCAATGAATTCAGAAGTAGATCTGAAAAATTGTTTTTCACCTGAAATTAGTTCCTGGTATTTGCTAATCGCTTCTCCAATCCCTATTAACCTGTTTATACCTTTTGCATTAATGAGATTCGATACTTCCCTGTATAATTCCTCTTCAACTCTCCCTGATTGGAAAATATCAGACAAAATGAGGGTTTTTTTTCTGTTCTGGTTCTGCAAGTTCAGAAAATCAAGGGCAATACTCAATGAACCCATATCGGAATTATAAGCATCATTTATCAGAGTGCAATTGTTTATTCCTTTTTTCTGCTCCAGCCTCATTGCAACAGGATCAATAGATATCATTGCTTCCTTTATTGAAACCTCTGCCTGATCGAGATAAATGGAAAGGCACCATACATGTAGAGCATTTTCAATTGAAGCTTGATCAATAAAAGGAATAGAGATTTCTTTACACTCACCCCTGAATTCAGCTTTAATATCTGTTTTGGTTTTCCCTGTTGATATTTCAGTTATCCTGAGATCAGCATTTTTTTTTAAAGACCATGTAAAAGTCTTTTTCTTTTTTCCAAAACCATTTGATTTAATTCGATCATCAATAAGCTTATAATCACTGCAATATATTATAACCCTTGCATTTCTAAATAACAGGAGTTTTTCATCAATCTTTTGTACAAGACTTGAAAAATTTTGTTGATGAGCCTCTCCAATATTTGTAAAAATACCAATATTCGGTTTAATAATCCCTTCAAGTTTTTCCATTTCCCCCGGTTTTGAAATACCGGCTTCAATAATTCCAATATCAAAATTTTCATCCAGTAACCAGACTGATAAAGGCACACCAATTTGTGAATTATAACTACGCGGACTTCTCACAATCCTGTACTTTCCTGCCAAAACCTGAAATGCCCATTCCTTGGTTATTGTCTTACCATTACTCCCGGTTATGGATATTAATTCCCCCTTGAACTGAGTACGATTATACTTTGCCAATTTCTGCAAAGCTCCTAATGTATTAACAACCAATACGAAACAGGCATCATCAAATTTTTCTATTTCTGCAGGAAGCTGACTGACAATAAAATTTTTTACGCCGTTCCGGTAAAGCCCGGGGATAAAATTATGCCCGTTATGTCTCTCACCAACCAGGGCAAAGAAAAGAGATCCGGAAGGAGATACAATTCTACGGCTATCATACAACAAATCACTGATTATTGTGTCCCCGTTACCATAAACCTTCCCCTCAATAATTCCTGCTATTTTTTTCAACGAAATTTTTGGCATATTAACTCCCCGTCACAAACAGATTAGTAATTTTCAATTTTATTTTTTATTCTTTTTCATAGCATTATTGTAACAATTCCTGCAAAGCGCTTCATAAATATCTTTTTCACCAAGCAGAACAATTTTATCAGTATCGGATTTTCGATAGGAATAATGTGCAAGGTTACCACATCTCATACAAATAGCATGAACTTTTGTCACATATTCAGCTATTGAGATCAAGTAAGGGATCGGTCCAAAAGGATTTCCCTTAAAATCCATATCAAGACCGGCAACAATTACTCTTATACCATTATCTGCCAACCTATTACAAACCTCTACCAAGCCATTATCAAAAAACTGTGCTTCATCAATTCCAACTACGTCAACATTGCTAACCATCAATGATATATTTGAAGCAGACTCTACCTGAGTTGAAATAATTGCATTTAAATCATGAGAAACCACCTTACTCTCAGAATACCGGGTATCAATAACCGGTTTGAAAATCTCTACTTTGAGATTAGCAAAATTAGCGCGTTTTAACCTTCTGATAAGTTCTTCCGTTTTACCTGAAAACATACTTCCGGTAATAACCTCAATCCAACCCGATCGTCCGGTTTTATTTATAGAATTTTCAAGAAACATCGCATAACAGTTTCTGGATAATAATCATTACTTTTGCAAAAGTAAGTAAAATGTGAGTGGAATCAATTAACAATGAGATTATGAATTTTGAATTGGTTATTGAAACAATTAATAAAGATATACAAGATATCGAAAAATCAATAAAAAAATTCGGGAATCATTCATCTCTACCTCGTGTAGAGATTGATCTGGCTCTGGAAAAAGTAAGGAAACTATACGATTCACTTCAGGGCTTAATTGAAGAAAAACCGGTGGAAGAAATTACACCACCCGAAAATACACTTGAAAATATAAATACATTTGAACTGGAAGAAAACTCTTCAGATACTGATAAAGATATTTCTGAAACAAGTCCTGTTGTAACAAAAGAACCCGATAAAAAGCCTGAAGAAGAGTTGCAGATAAAATTTAATGAGGAAAAAAATGACAAAACTGAAATTATTGCTGATCGCTTGCAAAATGGACAAAGCTTCATGAATGAATCACTCAGGCAGCAAGTATCTTCCAAGGACTTGTCATCCAAGCTTACATCGCAACCCATTTCAGATATCGGAGGTGCTATGGGACTAAACGAAAAGTTTTCATTTATCCGGGAACTTTTCAACAATGATCCTGACAAATTCACTGAAACAATAAATACTCTAAACCACGCTTCCAATTTTAATGAAGCATACAGTTATCTGAACGATACATTCAACTGGGATATGGATGATTCCCAGGTACAAAAACTCCTTGATCTTACCCGCAGGAAACTTATTATCAGGGAAAATGAATAAGTTATATCTTGTCCCTACCCCTATCGGTAATCTTAAAGATATTACTCTCCGTGCTATCGAGGTACTTAAAAAGGCAGATATTATACTTGCTGAAGACACCAGGAAGACAGTTATTCTGCTTAAGCATTATAACATTCAAAAGAAACTTGAGGCCCATCATAAATTTAACGAACACAAAACTGTTAAGCAAATTTCAAAAAGGATTGAAAAGGGTGAAACTTTTGCCCTTGTTACAGATGCAGGAACACCTTCAATTTCTGATCCCGGATTCCTCCTTGTCAGAGAATGCATAAGCAAAAGTATTCCTGTTGAAACACTGCCTGGCCCATCTGCGTTTATCCCTGCCCTGGTTAATTCAGGTTTGCCATCAG
>JAGGXD010000254.1 GCA_021163295.1 Bacteroidales bacterium | reverse complement strand
TTTAAAACTGCTTGTTATGTTATACACTTTTCAAAGCAGAACAAAAACACAGCCCCTTTGCCTTATTATTCCTTTCAGTGGTATAGCAGTACCCAAAGAAGTTATATACAGGCATTGGGGTTTTATTTCAATACGAAACTTATCAAATTATTAACTAAATAACTGTATTAACAATGAAGAGGTTAATTATTCTGATTTTGTTCATTTCTTCAACTGGCTTATTTGCCCAAAACATTGAAAAAGCAGAATACTTTTTCGATACAGATCCTGGTTATGGAAATGCAACAGAAATAGCAATTACTGATACAAAAGGACAAACTATTGAATGGACTGAGGTCCCAAGTGGCACAAATTTTCCTCTTTACGATATTTTCTTCATTGATTCTCTAACGGGTTTTATATCAGGAAGAGACTATATACTTAAAACAGTTAATGGTGGCTTCTCATGGTATAAAATTTACGAAGAAGAGTTGCAAAATTTTCATTCAGTTTTTTTTATAAATAGTGATACCGGGTGGGTTGCTGGTAATAATGAAATATTAAAAACCATAAATGGGGGTAAAGATTGGGAAAAGGAGTATTATAATTTAAGACCATACTCAATTTATTTTCCTGATGATAAACACGGCTACATTGTTTGTCGTAGCGAGGTTATTCTGGCAACAAAAGATGGGGGGAATTCCTGGCAGTATCAGGATGCAGGTATTCATGTTGCAGGAACGGATCTTTATTCTGTGTTTTTTACTGATTCTCTTCATGGTTATGCTGGTGGACACAGGTTGTATTATACGAGTGATGGCGGCAGTACATGGATTAGGAAATCTACTCCTTTAGAGATTAATTCTATGTTTTTTTTGAATCCGGACACTGGCTGGGCTGTTAGTAGAAAAGGAGCCATTATGAAAACTGTTAATGGGACTGATCCCTCTATGATTTGGGAATACCAGATTGAACCTCCGTCATGGCAATATCGGGACATATATTTTTTTAACGATAGTGTTGGCTATGCAGTTGGAGGTGGAAATATATCATGTGATCGAGGATTCTTTTTGGAAACAAATGATGGAGGGAATAATTGGAATACCTATGAGATAGGAGATTATATGAATGCTCTGTTCATGAGGGAGAGTTTTCCAAAGTGCATGGTTGACTTTTACGGTCATATATATATTAATACTACAATCGAGCCTCCTTCCATTAATATTTTGTATCCTGAAGAAGGCGCTGTTCTTGCACCGGGTTCAATATGCAATATCTTATGGGAAACTGAGAATATTGGTTATGATCGTCTGAAACTTGAATATATAGATGAAACTGGAAATACTGTATTAATCGATGAAAATATTTCTGCAACTACATCTTCTTATGAATGGTTAATACCCAATGGGGTAAAAAAAATAATACTTTCATGCTTAAATATAAAAGATACAGTAACAGTTGATGGCAAATTTGTACAACTCGTTTGTGAAAAAATTGAATTCTTTAATAATGTGACACCAAATTCTTCAAATCCTGACAATATAATAATGCCAGGGAAAAATCTTCGGTTTAAAATTCAAACTAAAAATCCTAGAACTCAAAATTTTGTAACGCTCAAAGGAATCATTAGTACTAACAGTTCTTATGTCACAATTATTGATGAATTAGGCACTTATAATAATTTACTGGCTGGGGAAACCAGGTACACAATAGATGAATATGAGATCAAAATACATGAAAATATTCCTCCTGGCGAAAATCTCTTATTTGAATTTAAAATTATTGATGAAATAACAATGCAGGAGTATGTAAGCGGTTTTTGTATACCAATAATCCTTACAACGGACGTTTTTTTCGACGATGATAACTATGTTGACAGCTATGGAAATGGGAATAAAATTGTAGAAATGAATGAAATAATCGAAATCTTTCCATTAGTAATGAATAGTTCTCCTTATACACTTAGTAGTATGTCAAGCGGAACATTAATAGCGTCAACGGGAGGTATTCAGGTACTTAATACTGTACAAGGTGCCGGGGAGGTTATTGTCAACAATTATTTATATAAAGAAATTTTTTGTCCAAATGAAAAATATTTAAAGCCAACTAAAGATTTTGTTATTAAAAGTACAGTTAATAATACCGGGGATATGAATTTTTTTATATCATTTTCGGGAATATGTAATAATATTGCTATGAAATGGGGTGCGCCTTTTAAATTACCCGGTGCGCAAATGCCGAATAATACGTTTGTTGCAGATACCCTGAAAAACTTTTCCATTTACATTACAGGCATTAAGTTTATTGATAACATTATTCCAAACGGGGGAAATCCCGAGAATCTGATAATGCCAGGTAAACGTTTTCGCTTTAAAGTAGAAGCAAGAAATGGATTTTCTGAAAACCTTCTAACGCTTAAAGGTGTTATCAGAAGTAATAATCCGAATGTTCAAATTACAGACAGTATAGCTTCTTTCAATAATATTCTTCAATATGAAAATCAGGTGTCTCATGATGAGTATGAAATTATAATAAATGAAGACGTTCAAAGTAATGATTTGCTCCAATTTACTATTGTATTCAAGGACAATTTTGTTAATGGCACTTGTGAAAGCAAATTCTATATACCTTTTATGATTTCTGCCGGAATCTTGATTGATGATGACAATTTTGAGGATAGCAATGGTAATAATAATAATAAAGTTGAACATGGAGAAACTATTGAAATGATCCCTCTGGTGCTGACAAATCAATTAATTCATAATTTATCAAAAGGAAAACTATATACGACCAGTAACAATGTTGAAATATGGAATGATAAAAGGGGAATTTCAAATTTTGTTTACGATAATTATGACTTTGAGTTTTCCAAAGAATATCTGAAACCATTGGCGGATTTCGTTTTTACTTGTAATAATACGTTCTTTTCCAATCTGGATTTCTATCTGACATTTTCCGGAACTATCGGCTCAGAAGAAGCCAGGTTTGGAATTCCATTTCACCTGGTAAATGGAGAAATTCCTGAAAACAACTATATTCCAGACACATTAATGTCCAATTCATTATTCTTTAGTGGTTTCGGGCTATTAAATGACGATGCAATTACTCCTGGAGAAGCGTTTTCTTTTGGAGTAAGTGTTAGAAGTAATTTCTCAGAGAATCTTTTAGCTTCAATAGGGATCCTGAAATCTTCCGATCCTAATGTTACTATTGTTGATAGTATATGTGCCTATAATAATATTTTCGGTAGTTCAGGAGAAATTATTAATGATTATTTCAGGGTTATGTTGCATGATAATCGACACATTTCCTCAAATATTAAACTAACTCTGATTGTAACAGATGAATTTATTCCGGGAGAGGTAAAAATTCCTTTCACAATTCCTCTTCTTAATCTTACTAGAATACTCCTGGATGATGATGATAGCCCTGACAGTCAGGGCAATAACAATAATTGGATTGAAAATGGAGAAACAATTGAATTAGTGCCATTATTTATTAATCCCACCAATAGTAAATTAGGATATCTTGAAGGAACACTAACATCTCAAAATTCAAATGTTGATATTTGGAATAATGTTTATGGTTCAACAGGACTTGTTTTAAATACTTATGATTATTTTGGAACAGGAATTGGCCCATACGGTCCTACTGTAGATTATGTTTTTGAATATACCGGAATTTCGACAAATCCTATAAAATTTGATCTCATTATTAAAGGATATTTATCAGAATATTTCAACATGAAATGGTCACTTCCATTTACATTAAATGAGAATAAATTTATAGAAATATTAAAACCGGATAACAATACAACCTGGTATTCATCGGCGGATTTTGAAATTTCGTGGAACGATAACCTATATAATAACTTAAAAATTGATTTATATGAAGGGGATGCTTTTATTGAAACAATTACTTCCTCAGAAATTAATACTGGCAGATATCAATGGAATATTCCTTACGAATTTCAAAACGGTACAGGTTATAGAATAAAATTAACAAGCATTTCAGATGATCTTATATTTTGCTTTAGTGATACATTTGCAATTATAGATCCAAATATTGTTTTCTCTTATCCTGACAATACATCAGAATGGCAAAAGGGTCATACTTACGATATAATATGGACAGATAATATTATTGAACCGGTAAAAATTGAACTAGTCAGTCAGGGAATTCCTGATATGGATATAATAGTTTCAACAACTGACGAATCTTTCACATGGACTGTTCCGGTTAATCTTCCTGACAGAAGTGATTACCAGATAAAAATTTCAAGTATTACTTACCCACAAGTTTCAGCTTTCAGTGATTTTTTTGAAATATCCGAAAAAAAATTCCCTATTATCTTATCATTTGAAGTAAATAAAATTTCATTTAATTCTGGAAAAGTAATTTCAACAGTCAATCCAAACGGCTTTCCAACAACTGTTGAGCTTGATTACGGATTAACTCTAAACCTTGGAAATCAAATGATGCTCACTGCTAACCCTATAACTGGTACAGTGGATACAGAACTCACAGGTGACCTAACAGGATTATTGCCAAATACAACCTATTTTTATAAGGTAATTGCCAACAATTCAGAAGGGTCAACTATCTCGCCAATTGACAGTTTTAAAACCCTGGATACTAAACCCATTATTGAGGATATTTACACCAGTAATATTACCTCAAATAGTGTTATGCTGAACAGCCTGATTAATGCTAACGGTTTCAGTACTACTGTAAATTTTCATTACGGACAGACAGATTTTTTAGAATTATCTGTAACTGGTGTTCCGCCGGTTATATCAGGTACTGACAGTGCTCTTGTCAGTGTTTTATTATCTGATCTTGCCCCGGCAACTATATATTATTTTAGTGTTGAAGCAACTAGTTCAGAAGGATCATCTTATAGTGATACACTTTTTTTTACTACAGATAAGCTCAGTCAGACTATTAGCTTCGATACAATTGAAGACAAGATAGTAACTGACTCATCCTTTCAGCTTAATGCTATAGCCAGTTCTGGTTTACCCGTTTCATTTATAATCATTTCCGGTAACGCTACAATAACTGATAATTTACTAACTATAACTGGAGGAGGTACTATTACAGTTCGTGCACTTCAGGATGGGAATGAAGATTACATGGCAGCTGATTATGTGGAACGTTCCTTTTTTGTAGAAAAGTTTTCACAGGTAATAAATTTCCCGGTTATTAATGATAAAAAATTCGGGGATCTTCCATTTTTTCTTTCTGCAACCTCTTCATCAGGTTTAGTTGTACAATTTACAATAATATCCGGCCCTGCTATTGTTACTGATAGTTTACTAACAATAACGGGTGCAGGTACAATAACTGTTAGAGCATTACAATTTGGAAATGAAATGTACAAAACTGCAATACCAGTTGATCAAACATTTTTAGTTCAAAAAGCCAATCAGACAGTTACATTTAGTACACTATCAGATTATACATTTGATCAATCACCTGTAATTTTAACAGGAAGTTTAAGCTCAGGATTAGTTTTAACCTATTTCATTGAAACAGGTGACGCATTGCTATCAGATAATTCAATAACATTCATCAATATTGGACAGATTACTATCGGTGCTTATCATCCCGGAAATAATAATTATTATCCATCCGATACAGTATATAGTTCATTTATAGTCCAAAAGGCTAATCAGACGGTTACATTTAGTACGCCATCAGAATATACATTTGATCAATCACCTGTAATTTTAACAGGAAGTTTAAGCTCAGGATTAGTTTTAACCTATTTCATTGAAACATGTGACGCATTGCTATCAGGTAATTCAATAACATTTACCAATATTGGACAGATTACTATCGGTGCTTATCATCCCGGAAATAATTATTATAATCCATCCGATACAGTATATAGTTCATTTACAATTAATATTGGCACTCAGGTTATATCGTTTGAATCTATTATGGACAAATCGCTGGAAGAGGATTCGGTTGAACTTATTGCCAGTTCCAGCTCAGGGTTAGAAATTCTTTTTGAAATTATTTCCGGTAATGTTCTGATAAATGGGAATATATTGCAGATAATAGGAGCAGGCAAAGTTTGGATTAAAGCATATCAATCAGAAAATAATTGTTACAATCCGGCTGAAGCATATCAGTCGTTCTGTATAAATCCGGATAAACCGGTGATTACAATAAAATCAGAAACCAATGATTCAACAATCCTTGAATCCAGTGAAAGTAAGGAATATCAGTGGATTAAAAATGGAGTTGAAATAGATGGAGCAGATCAAAGGAAATTAGTGGTATTTGAAGATGGTAATTATTCGGTTATTGTTGCTATTGATAGTTGTACTAATATATCTGATACAGTATTCATTTCAATTGGTGCTACAGGAAAAACTGATATTATAAGATCGTATAATGTTAAAATATATCCAAATCCGACTAAAGGTATCTTTACTTTAGAGATTCCAGATATTCCTGTAGATGAGCTGATAGTAGAAATAATAAATGCTAATGGACAGGTGATATACAATCAAAAAATTCACAATATTGATGGGAAAATGATTGAAATCGTTGATCTTTCTCAGCAACCTGGAGGTATATATCAAATTAAAATCCGTATTCAAGAAACAGTTGTATTAAAAAAATTGATCATATTTTAAATAATTATTAGACATCTCTAAAAAACATAAGATAAAAAATCAAATTTTTAAGAGATTGTAATTAATTCCTGTCTTAGTATAGGTG
>JAGGXD010000140.1 GCA_021163295.1 Bacteroidales bacterium | reverse complement strand
TGTTGATTAGCTGAAGAACACCATCATATTCATTTTTCCATGCTTTTGGCATCCTTACTTTGTTCTTTTCCATTTTTATTTCGTAACCAATCAATCCGTCCTCTCCATCTTCTACATAATCAATTTCTGCCCCGGAATAAGTGCGCCAGAAATATGATTGCACGTTCAATCGTTGGTAAAGTATTTGTTTCCGGCGTTCGGCTACAATAAAATTTTCCCAAAGGTTTCCTGAATCAATTCGCTGATCAAGGGGTTTTAAATTATCGATCAGCATATTGCGGATTCCTGTGTCGTAAAAAAAGATTTTATCCATTTTAGAAACTTCATTTCTCGGATTGTGGCTGTAAGCCGGAAGCCTGAAAATAACAAAAGCTTTTTCGAGTAAATCGATGTAACGTTCAACTGTTTCCCTGTTTATAGCTAATTTCTTTGTTAATTCATGAATAGAAACCTGTTGCCCAACCTGAAAAGCAAGCAAACGAAGCAAATTCCTTATTTTGACTGTATATTTAATTGATGTTAATTGAAGTACGTCCTTAAAAAGATACGATTCGCTGATATCTTCCAGGATATTCTTTTTCTGATTTGTACTGCTGATATAGACTTCCGGATACAATCCGTAAATCAGGATATCTTCCAGTCGTTGGTCAATTTCGTAATTATTCAATCCGGGAGCTATTTCGCCTAAAGCAAACGGAAGAAGATGAAAAACCTGCTTACGCCCTGTCAATGGTTCAGCGGTTTTATTTGCCAGTTCAAAGGAGGAAGAACCTGTTGCAATAACCTTTAAATGCGACATTTCATCATACAAAATCTTTAATGTCAATCCGATTTCCGGAACCCGTTGTGCTTCGTCAATAATTAGAAGCTGATATCCCTCCGTCAAATCCGATAAAACCTTTATATCTCTTTTCATTAACAGGGCTTCATTTTTACTGAGATCGGTTGACAGATACAACACCTTCAGCCCGCTATCTTTTCCCAATTGCTTCACCAAAGTAGTTTTTCCGGCTTGCCGGGGGCCATAAATCAATATCACCTTATTGCTTGCTCTTAAGTGATCAATACATTGTTTTTGAATAAATCTGGGTATCATCATCGTGTATATTTTCACCAAAGATACAAATATTTACGGTAATCCATAAATTATGACTTGAATTTTTATGGGGGAATATAAATTTTTAATTATTTATTGTAATGATATCTATTTCTTGCCACTATTATTCGTTCCCACGGTCCTTCCCACAACCTGCTCATGAGGTTTTCGCTCTCAAGTTCGCTCAAACGTTCCATTTTTCCATCCTTCCATTATTCAGTGCCCAATGGGTGCAATTCAACGCCACCTTTTTAGAGAGTGGATATTTAGCGTGTTGTTTATATAATGTTAATTTTAATATTCCGGTATATTTTTCCTTTCAGGATATTATCCTAAACTTTGAAAAAAAAAGTTTAAAATGTCCGAACAAGAAAGTAGAAAAAAGGTATCCTATTACAGGCAACCGGAAGACATGACTGTTGATCAATGGCAGGCGGAACTCAGGAAACAATTTGCATCAACGCAACAATTCCGGATAACTAACATAGGCTCACATCCTGTATATTCAGATTTTCAGGTATTTAATCCGGAATCGGGAAAGACATACAAGGTATCCATAAGAGATAATATCAGCAGTTTTAATTTCTGTTCCTGTCCTGATTTTAAAATTAATGCCCTTGGTACCTGCAAACATATCGAATTTGTTTTGTTCAGTCTCCTAAGGTACAAGAAGAACCGGAAATATTTTGGCAGTGAACAGCAGCACGACTACTCTTCTCTGAGTATTCTATACGGACATGAGAGACTGATACGCCTAAAAAGAGCTAATGCTGATAACCATTTGGAAAATGAGCAAACCTATTTTGACAAACGAGGGTACCTTTTGCCCGGCAAGATTTCCACATTGGATTGTTTTATTAAAGATACTATTAAGACAGATCCGAAATTCAGGGTTTACCCCGATGTGTTTGAATTCATCAAACAGCATAAAAAGAATGAACAGCGGAATGAGAAACTGAAGGAAATATTTCCGGATGGACCCGATAGTATGATTTTTGATAACCTGATTAAAACCCGGCTTTATTCTTATCAAAAAGAGGGAGTTATCAATATCATTAAAGCAGGAAGGATTTTGTTAGCTGATGATATGGGATTAGGAAAAACCATACAAGCCATTGCAGCGGTTGAAATTTATGCTGACTATTTTGATGTAAACAAAATCCTGATCATTTGTCCCACATCATTAAAATATCAATGGAAAAGGGAAATTGAGAAATTTGCCGGCAGGGATACCTGTGTTATTGAAGGTTTAATCCACAAACGGAAAGAACTATATAATCAAGAGGTTTTTTACAAAATAGTTAGCTATGGAATGGTTCGCAATGATATAAAGCATATTAATGACTGGGGACCGGATATTGTCATTATTGATGAAGCACAACGAATTAAAAACTGGAAAACCAAAACTGCCCAATCTGTCAAAAAAATCATTTCAGATTACACGATTGTTATTACC
Organism: Bacteroidales bacterium; assembly: GCA_021163295.1. Lineage (GTDB taxonomy): Bacteria > Bacteroidota > Bacteroidia > Bacteroidales > VadinHA17 > JADFUQ01. The sequence goes on along the minus strand of JAGGXD010000140.1, from coordinate 2,920 downwards.
GGCACACCGCTTGAGAACAGAATTGAAGAGCTACACTCAATAGTCGAATATATTGACCGGTATAAACTGGGACCATTGTTCCGGTTTCTTGATAACCACCAGGTTTTGGATGACAGGGGAAAACTAATCGGGTATAAAAACCTGCGGGCTATAAACACTACCCTTAGCGATATTCTGCTGAGACGAACTAAAAGAGAAATAAAGAATCAGCTTCCCGGCAGGATGGATAAGAACTTCTTTGTCGAAATGACTAAGGAACAAATGTCCGATCATAATGATTATTATGATGTTGTTACCCGCCTTGTTAATAAGTGGATAAGATTTGGATTTCTAAGCGAAGAAGAAAGGCAAAAACTCCTGATCTGCCTGAATTGTATGCGCATGGTTTCCGATTCTACCTATATTCTAAATCAGGAAACTAATTATGGTAATAAAATAGGTGAAATAAAGGAGCTTGTTAAGGAAATTACAGAAAATGATGAAAATAAAATAGTTATTTTCAGCCAATGGAAAAGGATGTTTAAACTCCTGATCAGGGAGCTTGATAAAATGGAAATCCCTTTTGTATATCTTAACGGCGATGTTCCTGCCTCCCATCGGAAAGTAATTATCGAGAAATTTCAGAGTGATCATGAACTTAAAATATTCCTTTCAACGGATGCAGGCGGGGTTGGGGTAAATCTTCAACGTGGGAATATCCTTATTAATATCGACCTGCCGTGGAATCCTGCAGTCCTGGAACAAAGAATTGGCAGGATCTACCGGCTTGGGCAAACGAAACATATAAACGTGTTTAATTTTATTTCCGCCGGTTCTATCGAACATCGCATACTATACCTGCTCGAATTTAAAAGATCAGTTTTCGCGGGGGTTATTGAAGAAGAAGGAAAAGATGAGGTTATGCTTGAAGGATTCCTTGAATCTGTTAAAGCTATGACAGAGGTAGATATTGAATTGCCTGGTGATAATGCCGGTAAAAATGTCGTTACCGGTGACCCGGATAATCTCGCGGCAGAAGCAAATGCCAGGTATCTTCAGGGTGACCGGAATAATGATGAACCGATGCAGGAAACGGGTGGTTACCGGGAACAGGAATCCAATTTACGGAACGAACCGAAAGAAAAACAGAAGCAGGGTATTCTGGGCTCTCTTGGTAAAAAGGTAAGGAGATTCTTAAAGCGTATTTTTAGATTATAGATATACTTCACGATCCAGTGCAGCAGTGAATTCCTGACCTGCCCGAAGAAAACTTTCGATGGCATAAAACGGGAGGGATACTATCGGATTTCCGTTAATAAACGCTGCCTGAGAAATTCTTATCGCCTTTTTACTATTGTATTTTTCTATAAACATTTGTAAACTTTTCATACGTCCGGTTGGTCCCGATTTAATTTCTACTGGGACAATCAGCGCATTTGATTCAATTAAATAATCAATTTCAGCAGTGCTGCTTTTTGCTTTTCTCACCCAATAATATAGTTCTGCTTTGGTGTAGGGCGATTGACAAACAATAAGTTCCTGCCCTGCAAATTGCTCGGCTACAGCGCCTTTAAAAATAGCTGTGAAATCTTTTTCTTTTGCCGTATCGGTATAAATACCACTTATTGCATGCAAAAGTCCTACGTCGAGGAATAGCACTTTAAAGATGGATTCATGTACGCCTGCAGCAAGGGGAAGGCCTGAACCAGTGGTTTGTCGAACACGGGTCACAACTCCGGCTTTTTCAAGTAGCTCCAGGGCTTCTTTTAATTCTCTTGATTTTATGGCTCGATCCACTTGAGTATAAACAAACTTTTGCCCTACCATTCCAGGTACAGCATTAAATACTTTTCGGAGATATGTATGCTTTGAGACTTTTGAATATTTAGCAAAATCATCGATATAGGTATCAATAATTGAACGTTGAATTCTTTGACATTTAATGATGTCGCGCGTAGTTACATATTCCTGTACAACAGCCGGCATGCCTCCGATAATAAAGAATTTTCGTACATATTCGTTTAACTTACCATGAAGGTACACGGGAAGTTTTTCCAATTTGGGAAAATTCAAAATATAGTTTCTCAACTCCGATTCTCCCAATGCATCAAGAAATTCGCCAAAGGAAAGAGGGTAAAGAAAAAAGTATTGAATCCTGCCGACCGGCATCCTGAAGTTTTCTGATAAAAGTGCAAACTCAAGAAGCGAACCTGCTCCAATTACATGCAGACCGGGCATTTCTTCAAAAAAATAGCGCAAAGAAATGATAGCTTCCGGACATTCCTGAATTTCATCTAAAAACAGAAGGGTTTTACCCGGTTCAGGTTTTTTTGTGGTGTATAAAGTAATTTTCTCAGCTATCTCAGCAGGAATATTAGAATTGAAAATATCCTTGTACTCCGGATTCCTTTCAAAGTTAAGATAGATTAACTCCTTAAATTCCAATTTCCCGAATTCGTTCACAATATAAGTTTTTCCCGTTTGCCGGGCGCCTCTCATTAGCAATGGCCGTCTGTTATGTGAATTTTTCCAGTCAACTAATAATTGATAAATATCTCGTTTCATTTTGTTATGGCTAAAATACAAGGGTAAAAATAATACTAATTGGCTAAAATACAAGGGTAAAATCAATGTTTTGTGGTCGAAATGTAATGATGGACGGTATTATTTGTGCTTCCCGTAATATTTTTCTTGTTTTTTGCACATTGATTTATGAATTTTGCAAATGCCAGTATATCTGTATGATGTAATCTTGTTTTTCGAAATATGGGTGCAATTCAAAGCCACCTTTTTAGAGAGTGGATATTTAGCGTGTTTTCAGATTTTAACGCATCCCTTTCAATAACAAATCAAGGTAATTATTTCTGTTGATTAGCTGAAGAACACCATCATATTCATTTTTCCATGCTTTTGGCATCCTTACTTTGTTCTTTTCCATTTT
>JAGGXD010000266.1 GCA_021163295.1 Bacteroidales bacterium | reverse complement strand
GCACCACTTCTTTCCATTGCTGCTTTATCAACTAAAGTCACTTTTAGATTATTTTTCTTTGCCCAGTGAGCTGCCTCAAAAGCTGCACCACATGCAGCCATTCCCCCACCAAGAATAAGCAGGTCAGTATCGATATAGATAGTTTCAAAATTATCAGAAATCATTATGAAGTTTTTTTTACTTTTTGAATAGTTCAGTTCCAAGCGAATCCGGTTCAGTTCTTAATAGCGGACTTTTCAAATCATCCGTTCCTGTTTCAAAACCGGCATCCGGCTCAATGGTCCCTTCCGGAATTGTCCTGATAGGAAACTTAAAACGTTTTATCATTTTATTCCTGAAACGTACAGACCACATGATAGTATCTGTACTGCGCATGGGTTGGACCACAGCACCAAGAGGCATAAAGTCGGCATAGCCTCTTATTTCAATTGCCTGGGTAGGACATATCTTAACACAACTGTAACATTCCCAGCACATATCCACCGCACGATTATAAGCTTTGTTTTTTTCTTTATCGAGCACCATCAGATCATTTGGACAAACATATTCGCAGGCAGTTCTGTCAAGCGCCTTACACCCGTCACATTTTTCATTGATTACAAAACTTGGCATAGTTTAAGAAGCTATATTAATGTATCGGAATTTAATGTATATGATTTGATAATAGTTAATTTCATTCACTTTGCATTTTAAGTCGGCAATCTTCAGTCGGCAGTCGGCACTCTGAAAACCAGGATATTTATACTTTTTAGGATTTTGAATTATTTGATTATGTGATCGTGTGTTATAATTTGTTTTATTGTTATATACTTTTTTGTGGACTGTTGACTGTTGACTACTGACTATTAACTAATTATTTATGAAACCTGAAAATTAAGGTTTTTATTAAAAATCAATTTGCGAAGCTATGTTCTTATTGTCAGCAAACATAATAAAATATTCGTAAACAAACCGGGATTAACAGCCCTTTATGGTAGAATAAAGGTGATGAGAATCCACCTTCGCTAAAGCTACGGCGGACGAAGGGTGATGGGGTGATGAGGTGATGAGATCATTATTTAGGACGCATTTTATCGCTTTTTATATACATCTCTCCGATGGCCAACTTTTACCACAATTACAAAAAGTTTTTCATCTTCTATTGAATAGACAATACGATAATTACCCTGTCGAATACGATACTTTTCTTCATATGACAGCTTCTCACATCCAAAAGGTCTTGGATTAATAGAAAGTTTTTTGATCTTTCCAACAATTTTCCGTAAAACCTTTTTTGGTACCTTTTCAAGTTCTTTTGCTGCAGATGGTTTAATATAAATCTTATATTTTACCACTCGATTTCATATCTTTCAAAACATATTCAAAATCCAAATTAGGTTCGTTTAAACGATCTTCAAAGGCTTCTAAATCTTCAAAATCTTCAGCAAGTGAAATCTTAATTGCTTCATTTACTAAAGCTGAAATTGTTTTCGAAACCTGGGCTGACTTAATCTTCAATGCCCGGTGAAGTTGCGGATCAAGATAAATTGTCGATCTTTTTAATGTTGATTCCATAGCTCAAATATACACAAAAACATTTTAACATCATAATGTTTTGTAGTTAAATTACTTCTGTTCCTTAACCCAATTTATAAGTCCTTTTTTACTGATAATATCCATAAGCTTATCAGGCAAGGAGGCAAATGAGAATTGTTTTTCTTCTATTATTATCTTTCCACCTAAAAAATCCACATCTATTTTATCCCCTTCCCTGTATGCATCAACTGCTTCAGGATGGACAATAAGAATAAGTCCCTGGTTTATTGCCGACCGGTAGAATATCCTGTTTACTGATTTTACAACTATTGCCCTGATTCCTGCATATGCCAATCCAACGGAAGGATGCTCACGGCTACTGCCACATCCGAAATTATCACCTGTAAAAATCACATCTCCCTTCTGAACATTTTCCGAAAAAGCAGGATCAAAATCCTTAAAAAGATAAGGCATAATTGCTTCTGCATCCGAACTCAAAATATTGTATGTCAGATTCCCCGCAAACATCTGGTCGGTATTCAGATTATCCACATCAGAGTAGTTCCAAACACCATTTATCCTTCTTGCCTCACCTTCTTTTATTTCGAGTGTTGAGCTTTGTTTTTTTGTATAGGGAAACTTGTCATTTGCTTTAGTACCTCGCGGATCAGTTATCTCACCTGTAATGGCCGAACAGGCAACTGCAGCAGGCGAAGCAAGGTATATTTCAGCATTTTTATTACCCATTCGCCCGAGGAAGTTTCTGTTTGCAGTTGAAATTACTTTGAAACCGTCAGCCGGTATCCCCTGCCCTGTCCCAAGGCATGGTCCGCACGAAGGACTTAAAACATTTGCACCTGCTTTTACTAATTTGGTAATAATCCCCTCTTCTATTGCCTGCAAGTATATCTTTTCAGAAGCAGGGAGTACAAGCAATTGGAAACCTTCAGCTACTTTTTGTCCATCAAGTATATCAGCAGCTATCTGTAAATCTTCCAGGCGTCCATTTGTACATGTACCAATTAACCCCTGTTGCAGTTTAGTTCCCTGAACCTCAGAAAGAGCTTTCACATTATCAACATGATGCGGTGCTGCCACAAGGGGAAACAGTTCATCCAGATTTATCTCCAGCTCTTTTTCATAATAAGCACCTTCATCAGCCCAAACACCTTTAATCCGATCCTTATTATAGAATCCGGCTAATACTTCATCAGGAGGGAAAACCGCATTCTTTGCTCCCATTTCAGATGCAAGGTTAGCAAGTGTCATTCGTTCTGATATAGATAGATTTTTTACTCCGTTACCATGATATTCGATCGACATGTAATTAGCACCTGCTGAGCCGATTTCACCAATGATCCATAATGAAATATCTTTTGCATAAACACCTTCCTTAAGTTTACCATGCAAGGTTATCTTAACTGATTCCGGTACACGGAACCATGTTTCTCCCCGTTTCCAGATACCGGCTGATTCGGTACGATCAATCCCGGCAGCCAGAGCATTAAAAGCACCTGCCGTACAGGTATGGCTGTCGCTGCCTACAATTATCATCCCGGGCTCTGCATGATAAGACATTATCTGGTGACATATTCCCTTACCTGCATCATAAAATCTTTTTATTCCCTGCTCTTTGACAATATCCCGTATATCCTGGTACTGAGTAGCCAGTTTAGCGCTGGTCGGAGGTGCATTATGGTCAAGTACTACCAGCATCTGATCAGGATCAGCCACTGCACTACCCTGCATTTTCTGAAACGTTTTATATATAGAAGCAGTATTATCATGTGTAAGTACAATATCCGGTTTCCTAAATACAATAGAACCGGTTTCCGCACCAAGGATCTTCTCTACAAATGTTTTTGCTGGCATACCTTATATTTTATTTTTCATCCCTTCCGCCTTTCTTAAAACAAACCTCCATTTTGATAAATTTCCATCTGCACATCTGAGAAGGGATTTGTTATTGTTGATTTCCCGTTTTCCAGGTTCTTGATCATACCTGTTTCAAAGTTAACATGTATCTTATCACCATCTTTGATACTCAGTTTATCCAGGGATTTATATACTAAAATCGGGAAAGCGGCATTAATCGCATTTCGTTCATAGATCGCACCGAACGATTTTGCAAGAATAATCTGCACCCCCAGCGATTTAAAACAATCCACTGCCTGCTGCCGCGAGCTTCCGCTACCGAAGTTCTTTCCTGTAATAACTATATCACCTTTTTCTGCCATACCGGCAAAATCCTCATATCCCTTAAGGTTATCGAATGTATATTGACCCATTTCATTGAAATCGGTAATTGTCAGATATTTATTATGAAAGATCATATCGGTATCGATATTGTCAAAATCTATCAACCATATTCTGCCTTCCACACTTGTTGGTTTATCAAATAACAGCTTAGCCTCCTTCGCTTTCTTTATCCTTTCCAACTTCTCAGAAGGTTTAAAAACAGCCGGTTCAGCAGGTATTTTATCAGGAGTAGTGATATATCCTGCCACTGCAGAGGCAGCTATCACTGCCGGTGATGCAAGATAAACTTCACCTTTCCCCTGTTTACCGGGGAAATTCCTGTTACCCGTACTTACGGTGATCTCTCCCGGTCCGTTCTGTCCCACCTGTCCTGCAGCACAACCTGCACAGCCTGCATTTGAAACCAATGCTCCAGCCTTTTTGAAAGTCAGGATAATCCCTTCTTCAAGGCACTGATCCCATACACTATTGGTTGACGGGACAATTTTAAAAACTACACCCGGAGCAACTTTCCTTCCTTTAAGCACTTTGGCGGCAATTCGCATATCTTCTATTCTTCCGTTAGTGCAACTGCCTAAAAAAGCCGAGTCGATCTTCGTTTTCCCCGTCTTAGTAATACCCACAGTATCATGAGGTTTACCTGGTTTTGAAACCCTTATAATAAATTTACCCACATCAATATTTATCACCTTGTCGTATGCTGCATTTTCATCCGGACCGGTTACCAGGGGTTCTTTTCCCGACCGTTCTTTGCAATATTGAATTATTTTTTCATTGGGTGGGAAAATAATATTTATAGCACCCATTTCTGTTGCCATCGAAGAGATAGTTATCCTTTCGTCAAGAGACAATGTTTCAATGGCTTCACCTGCCATCTCAATAGAATAGCCCAGTAATCTGTTTGCCCCGAATTCAGACAGAAGATTCAGAACAATATCTTTAGCAAAAATCCCCTCCGGAAATTGTCCGGTCAGATTCAACTTTACAGTAGCAGGAACCTTAAACCATACCTTACCGGTGCTCCATGCCACTGCTATATCACGATCGCCCATGCCCTGTCCGAAAGCACCTACAGCACCCAGAATATTGGCATGCGAATCGGTGGAAATAGCTGTTGTTCCCGGATAAACTAATCCTTCATCAATTATAAGATGTGTGCCTATACCTGCATTAATATCATATACTTTTATACCATGGTCTCTTGCAAACACTCTGCATATCTGCTGATTAGTCGCATATTTCTGGTCAGATCCTGTTGGATTAGTGTCAAATGTAAAAAAAGTTTTTGAGGGGTCATGTATATTCAGATCGTTCTCGTTTATATTCTTTACAACATTCGCACCCCCAAAATCTCTGGCTACTCTAACATCAATCTCTACATCTACAATATCTCCCGGTTTTACTTCATCTTTACCAGAATGCATGGCAAGGATCTTCTCTGTCATTGTTAATCCCATAACTATATTAATTGTTTTCAATTTACTTCACAGAGTCATATTTCCAAAACAATTGCAGAGGCTCCACCACCACCGTTACATAATCCGGCAACTCCGTATTTTGCATTATTTTGTTTTAATACGTTAATAAGTGTAACAACAATACGCGCTCCTGAAGCACCTATGGGATGCCCCAGGGAAACAGCTCCTCCGTTAATATTAACCTTATCAATATTCAGGTCCAGTTCATTTAATGTAGCGATCATAGCAACTGAAAATGCTTCATTTATTTCATAGTAATCCACATCATCCCGTTTCAAACCCGCTTTTTTCAGGGCTTTGTTAATTGCCTTTGCAGGAGCAGTTGTGAACCATTCAGGAGCCTGTGCAAAATCAGCATAACCAATAATCCGTGCGATTGGTTTAATATCGTCTTCCTTAGCCTTTTCAGGAGACATTAATACAACCGCAGCAGCGCCGTCATTTATAGTTGAAGCATTTGCAGCAGTTACTGTACCATCCTTTTCAAAGACCGGTTTTAATTTCGGTATCTTTTCAAAATTTGTTTTCGTAAATTCCTCATCCACATCAACAATTACCGGATCACCTTTTCTTTGTTTGATCTCAACCGGCACAATTTCCTCCTTAAAAAGTCCTTTTTCCGTTGCTGCTGCAGATCGCCTGTATGACTCTTCGGCATATTTATCCTGTTCCTCGCGACTTATTTTCATATCCCGTGCACATAATTCTGCTGCACACCCCATATGATAATCGTTATACACATCCCATAAACCATCCTTGATCATTCCATCAATCAGTGTCGAATTCCCCAGTTTATGCCCTGTACGATAACCAGTTACATAAAATGGGACATTAGACATACTCTCCATACCACCGGCAACAACAATATCATTATCTCCGGTAAGTATTGATTGGACACCCAGCATAATAGCTTTCATTCCGGAACTACAAACCTTATTTACCGTTGTACATGGAACGCACTCCGGTAATCCTGCAAGAAGAGCAGCATGCCTGGCAGGTGCCTGTCCAAGATTAGCCGGCAGAACATTTCCCATAAAAACTTCATTCACATTGCAATTTTCAATCCCTGCCCTCTCCACAGATTTTTCAATTACAATGGCACCTAAAGAGGTTGCACTCAAAGAAGACAATGAACCTCCGAAACTGCCAACCGGCGTACGGGCAGCTGAAACAATATAAACTTCTTTCTTTTCCATAGAATTTGTTTTATGTTTAATAGTTTAGAATTCTGATTTTGGGTTTTAAAGTACAATTTATTTTTAAAAATACAAATCTGAATCACTCAAATTGTCAACATATCATAAGCCAGGAAAACATTCCCGGGAAGTTCTTTCTGTATTTCATTATGCCTGCCCATTGTATGACTGATATGGGTCAGGTAGGCTTTTTCAGGTGAAATTTCTTTAATAATAGCCAGCGCTTCGTCAAGATTAAAATGAGATATGTGTTTCCGTTTATGCAAAGCATTAATCACCAGAACCCGCGTACCTGATATTTTCTTTTTTGCCTCATCCGGTATAAACTTAGCATCCGTAATATACGTAAAATCTCCTATCCTGAAACCGTAAATTGGAAGCCGGTAATGGTAAATACGTATTGGAATAATTTTCAATCCACGTACATCTATTATGCTGCCATCAATAGAACGAAGGTTCATCTGTGGTATCCCCGGATATTTCAATTCCGTGAAAACATAAGAATACTCCCGTTTAACAGCTTCCTGTACTCTTTTTTCGGCGAAAATATCGATTGGCTGACGTGACTTGAAATTGAACGGACGCACATCATCCATTCCGGCAATATGATCTTTGTGCTCATGTGTCAACAGGATAGCATCTAATTTATGCACCCCTGCACGTAACATCTGTTGCCGGAAATCGGGTCCTGCATCAATAATAAAAGTAACACCATCCGATTCAATAAGTATAGATGTACGCAGTCGGTTGTCCCTTGGATCATCCGACCGGCATGTATCACAGTCGCATGTAATAACCGGAACGCCCTGAGAAGTACCTGTACCTAAAAAAGTAATTTTCATGTTTGCAAATATAACCCGAATTTTATGATCTTAAACTTTTGTCTTTATCCTTTTATCTTTTATCTTTCTGATAAATTTGTAAACCGAAAAAAGGCAAAGTATATCCGGTGAAAATAAACAGAACTAAAATATGACAGCTACAATATATCTGATACCGGCAAGCCTGGGAGGTGATAAAACAAATTATTTTCTGCCTGATCTTGTTTTTAGCATTATTAATAAAATTGATTATTATATTGTTGAGAACGAACGAACTGCAAGAAGGTACCTGATCAAGTTAGGAATCAAGACTCCCATTGATGACCTCCAGTTCTATATCCTGGATAAACACACTGATCCAAATGAAAAAGTCAAATTCTTAGACCCTGCCAGGCATGGCAATAACATGGGAATTATCTCTGAAGCAGGGACTCCGGGAGTTGCCGATCCGGGTGCAGATATTGTTGAAATTGCCCACCGGGAAAACATCCGTGTTGTACCACTTGTCGGCCCCTCATCCATCCTTCTAGCCCTTATGGCTTCGGGATTAAATGGTCAGAATTTTGCTTTTTCGGGCTATCTGCCAATTCAAAAGAATGAAAAAACACAAAAGATAAAACAGCTTGAGATGCGTTCCGGAAAAGAAAACCAGAGCCAGATATTTATGGAAACCCCTTACCGTAACCGGAAGATGCTGGATGATCTTTTCAAAACATGCTCACCCCAAACCCGTCTTTGCATTGCAACTGATATTACAATGGATAGTGAGTGCATAAAGACAAAAACAATTGCCGGTTGGAAAGCAAACCCTCCCGATATCCATAAACGCCCAACCATATTTATTCTCCATGTTTAATCTATAAAAAATAGAAATATAAATAAATTAGTCATTTAGCCAGTTAGACACTATTGCAATTTTTCATATCTTGTTGCGACATTAATCTAAAAAATACACTAATGAACCATTATTCAAACAAAGTTCTGGGAACAACGGGCAAGATTATCAGTTTTGCATTATTATTTCTAATAACATCCGGCATTGTATTATCACAAAAGCTGGACATGGATAAACTCAAAGACCTGAAGGCAAGAAGTATTGGTCCGGCTGGAATGAGTGGTCGTGTCACTTCTATTGATGTAGTGCATAACCAGTCTGAGATTATTTTTGTCGGTACTGCATCAGGCGGATTATGGAAATCTGAGAGTGGTGGTGTTGAATGGAAACCGGTTTTTGATAAAGAAAAGGTTGCTTCAATTGGCGCTGTTGCTATTGATCAGAGTAACCCTGATATCATATGGGCAGGTACCGGTGAAGGTAATCCGCGTAATAGTCTTAACGGAGGGTTTGGGATCTTTAAAAGTATTGACGGAGGAAAAACATGGAAGCTTATGGGTCTTGAAAAAACAAGGCATATCCACCGTGTTATCGTTCATCCCACAAACAGTGACATTGTTTATGTTGGTGCAATTGGTACTCCATGGGGTCCCCATCCCGAAAGAGGTGTTTTTAAAACTACTGATGGTGGTAAAACCTGGGAGAAGGTACTTTTTGTTAATGAACTGACCGGTGCAGCCGATCTGGTTATGGATCCATCGAATCCAAACAAACTGTTTGCAGCAATGTGGGAACATCACAGGTGGCCCTGGTTTTTTAAATCCGGTGGTGAAGGATCAGGACTGTATATGACTATTGACGGCGGAAAGAACTGGAAAAAACTTAAAGATAAAGACGGGCTTCCAAAAGGTGAACTGGGAAGGATTGGTCTTGCTATTGCCAGGAGTAATCCGAAAATAATATATGCTTATATCGAATCAAAAAAGAATGCAATATACCGTTCGGTTGACGGCGGATATAAATGGGAAAAGCGGGGTGATAACAATATCGGTGGGCGTCCTTTTTATTATGCCGAAATTTTTGTTGATCCGCAAAATGAGAACCGGTTGTATAGTCTGTTTTCAAGAGTTAATATAAGTGAAGACGGGGGAAAAACATTCAGTCAGCTTATCGGCTGGAATATTCATCCCGACCATCATGCATGGTGGATACACCCTGAAGATCCCGATTTTATGATCAACGGTAACGATGGTGGAATGGCAATAACACATGACAGGGGGAAAACCTGGAGGTTTATTACCAATCTTCCCGTTGCTCAATTTTATCATATTAATGTTGATAACGAGCTACCATATAACGTATATGGAGGGATGCAGGATAATGGTTCCTGGCGGGGACCGGCATACACATGGACAAGCGGTGGCATCATTAATACATACTGGGATAATCTTTCAGGAGGTGACGGATTTGATGTTGTACCTGACAGTAGTGATTCAAGATATTGCTATTCAATGTCGCAACAGGGTTATGTTGGAAGAGTGGATCTGCTAACAGGCGATATGAAAAGTATCAGACCTTTACATCCTGATGGTATCGATTTAAGATTCAACTGGAACGCTGCTATTGCACATGATCCATTCGATGAAAATACGATTTATTTTGGAAGTCAGTTTGTACATAAAAGTACAAATCATGGAGAAAGCTGGGAGATCATCTCTCCCGATCTGACAACAAATGATCCGGAGAAGCAAAAACAGGGCGAGAGTGGCGGACTTACTTACGATGTTACAGGTGCGGAAAATTACACAACCATTATTGTTATTTCACCAGGTACAGTAAAAAAAGATGTTATTTGGGTTGGCACTGATGATGGAAATCTTCAGCTTACAAAAGATGGTGGTAAAACCTGGGAAAATCTTGCAGGTAAATTAAAAGGTGTTCCTGAAGGAAGCTGGATACCTCAAATTAAACCCTCAACCTATGCTGCAGAAGAAGCATATGTTGTAATTAATAATTACCGGAGAAACGATTACTCACCATATCTTTATCATACTACAGATTTTGGCAAATCATGGGACAGAGTTATAGATGAATCGGATGTTTTTGGTTACTGCCTCTCTTTTGTACAGGATCCTGTTGAACCAAAACTTATGTTCCTGGGTACTGAATCGGGTCTTTATGTTAGTATTGACAAAGGGGAAAACTGGACAAAATGGACTAACGGTTATCCTACAGTATCAACAATGGATCTGGTAATTCATCCAAGGGAGCATGATTTGGTGATTGGTACTTTCGGCAGGGCAGCTTATGTATTAGACGATATCCGCCCGTTAAGGGAATTAGCTCACAGCGGTATTGAAACCCTGGAAAAAGAAATCAAGGCATATAACCCGCCAATTGCATACATTGCTAATTATAAGAATGCTCCGGGGCTATTTTCTGGTGGAGATGCGTATTATTCAGGAGAGGATCGTCCACGCGGTGCTATGATCACTTATTCTGTTAAGGAGGGTAATGAAAACGCTGAGGAAACTATGAGAGATATGTACAGACGTGGCAGAGGTGGTAGTAACAGAAGCGATAATAGTGAAAAAACTGACGCAAAGAAATTTAAAAAAGTGAAAATCCTGATTATTGACAATTCCGGTGACACCATACGTACCCTGACACATGTACCAAAAACAGGAATTAACCGGATACAATGGGGACTAGACCGTAAAGGTTTCCGCTGGCCTGGATCTTCAAAACCAAAACCCGGTTCCCCTGAACGTGGAGGTGGTGGTTTTGTCTTTCCGGGAGAATACAAACTGGTATTCAGCTATAATGGAGCTATTGACTCTACTTTTGTTACAGTAAAGATTGATCCAAGAGTTGATTTTTCGCTGGAAGCAGCCAGGAAAAACCGGAAGATTATTACTCAATTCATGAAAAAAGCCAATCTTCTTACCGAAGCTATTGACCGGGTTAAAGAAACAAAGTCAACTATGGCACTTGTGAATCAACAGATACCCAAAGAGAAATCTGAAGCGGTTAAGAATCTTAAAAAAGTAGGTAAAGAGGTGACTGACTCATTAAAATCCCTTACAAGCATACTTATTCCTGATGAAAGCAAACAAGGGATCTTTCGTAGCGATAAAGTGGTTACCAATAAAATACGGTCTGTTAGAATGATTATGTACTCATACCAACCGCTTAATACAACCCAGAAACTGGCATTGAAACAAGCTGAAGAATTGATTATTAAGACGATTGAAAAGGTTAACCATTTCTATGATACATCCTGGATGAAGTACAAAAAAGCAGTTGAAGAAGTAAATATCTCACCGTTTAAAGAGTATAAGGCACTTGAATTTGAATAGTAATTAGGACATAATCTATCTCACATCTACCAGCTCAACATCAAAAACAAGAGTTGAATAAGGCGGAATTGAATTTTTTCCGGATGAACCATATCCTAATACTGATGGGATAATAAGGGTTGCCTTTCCCCCTTCCTTCATATAGGCAATCCCTTCATCCCAACCTGAAATAACATAACCTGTGCCAAGAGTAAATGAGAAAGGATCACCACCTGTTGAAGTATCAAAAATAGTACTGTCAATAAGTCTGCCTGTATAATGCACATCCACTGTATCGCCCTGCTGTGGCTGCACTCCTGTACCGGCATCAGTTTCAATATAGTAAAGACCACTCTCTTCAGGTACTGTTGTTATATTATTTTCCAGCAGGTATTGTTCAAGAAGCTCAGTTTCTTCATCCGGTGAAAACACATCAAGCAGTGTAATTTCGAAAAGCATAGGTTCATAATTGTAATATGCAATGCTCGATGGCAACAATAATGTAGCTTCTCCACCTTCCTTCATAAATTTTATTCCTTCATTCCATCCTTTAATAATATTGACACTACCAACACTAAAACCAAAAGGGTCATATGTAGTATATTGATTCCAGATCGAATATTGCTTAGCAACCGATTCTATATTGGTCTCCAGGATATAACCTGTTAAATTCTTTCTTATATAATTAACCAGAACAGAATCTCCCTCAATAGGCTGACGTCCGTCTCCTTCGTTTGTTTCAATATAATAAAGTCCGCTTTCAGTAGGCTGAACAGTAATATCATTATCTTCGACATACTTTTTTATTGCTTCTTCTTCCTTTTTTTCATAATCCTCTGCATCATCAAGGCAACCACCCAGGGGAAGTAAAATTCCCAGAAGAATAAAAACAATTGGATATCTTAATATACCTTTTTTGTTAATTAATATTGGTTTCATATTGGTTAATTGGTTACTGATTACACGTTCTATCGTTCTATCGTTCTATCGTTCTTCGATTTTTATTAGCTTCAAATTATATACCAATGATGAATTCGGAGGTATCTTTTTTTGATCACCAGGAATACCATAGGCCAGATAAGGAGGTAGAATAAAGATCGCTTCAGCTCCCTCATTCAACAGAAGTATCCCCTCTTCAAGACCCGATTCAACACCTCCTGATCCAATAGCGAATTGTTTCAGCCCTGAATGTTCAGATGAATAGCATATTGTACCATCCAGGAGACTTATCTCATATTCAATAGTTGCTATCTTCCCCTTAACTGCATCAGGTCCTGTACCTTTTTCAATTATTTTATACCATAAACCCGATTTGGTTGTATCCATTTCCCAGCCTCTTCTTTCAACATAGTTCCCGATACGTTCAACTTCTTTTTGAATAATATACTTATTAGTACTAATCAATGTTTCCTCATCAATGGTTACCGGTTTCTTATCCTGATCACGGATATTGTCCCTGCAGGAAAACATTAAAACAGGAAAAAGCAATAACAAAACCAGATAGTTATAATAATTTACTTTCATTTTAGCTCTTTTGCATACTTGGGTAGAAGTGAACGAAATAACCTAAGTGTTTCTTCCATATTGGAATACAATTCACCTCCTGATGCATTTAAATGTCCGCCGCCATTAAAATGCTTTTTAGAAAAAAGATTAGTCGGGAAAGCCCCTTTTGATCTGAATGATATTTTAACATGATCGGGTTTCTCGATAAAAAGGGCGGAAAAACGAATACCTTTAATTGAGAGAGGATAATTAACAAATCCCTCCGTGTCTCCCATAACAAAGCTGTATTTCTCCAATTCATCCATTGTAAGACTGATAAATGCAGTATTATATTCCGGTATCACCTCCATTTTTTCTTTCAGCACATATCCGAGTAATCTCATTCTGTCATCTGAATAATTATCATAAACAAGATTAAAAATCTCATCCTTATTTATTCCATAACCAAGCAACTCTGCAACCCTGATATAAGTTCCGGGATCGGATGAATTGAAACTAAAGCAGCCTGTATCTGTCATGATACCAACAAAAAGCGCTGTAGCTATCTCCCTATCGATAATACCGGTTCCTCCTACAGATTTCATAAATTCATACAACAATTCGCAAGCTGAGCTAGCCGATGTGTCAGAAATAATAATATCAGAAAACTTCTTTGGTTCGGGATGGTGATCAATCACAACCTTCATAGCTCCCAATCTTTCATACCATTTTTCCATCCCTTTAAGCCGGGAAGGATCATTAAAATCGAGTGCAAAAATCAGATCAGCTTCAGAAAATTTACTTTCAATCAGTTCCGGCTCTTTTTCAAATATCAGGATATCTTCCACTCCCTTCATCCATTCAAGATATACCGGACTTGAGTCAGGTAAAACCGCAGACACTTCATATCCCATTTTTCCGAAAAACCGGGACATTGAAAGAACTGCCCCAACCGCATCACCATCAGGATGATAATGGCTAAGTATCAGGATATTGCTTGTATTCTTAAGTTTATCCTTTAATCTGTTAACTACCTCTTTTGATATCGTTTTCAATGAAATATTACTTTTTTATAATTGTCAAAGATATAAATAATTACAAATAGATCAGAATGGGTAGGAACAGAGATTGGAAGAGTTAAAAGATATGTTGAAAAACAATAAGTTGCTATATATAGCAACTTTTTATAATTAATGTGAAAAAAATATTTTTTTTCAAAAATTATGCAACGATCTGTTTACCTGCACCTTATGGG